>CAYSRL010000067.1:4097-7152 GCA_964433515.1 uncultured Ruminococcus sp. | reverse complement strand
TTGGTCGAGATGACAGGATTCGAACCTGCGGCCTCTTCGTCCCGAACGAAGCGCGCTACCAAACTGCGCTACATCTCGATATCCTTTCAAAGCCTACTTATTATAGTATGCTCCCGGCGGTTTGTCAATGCCTTTTTGGGGTTTTTCCGGGGAAATGGGGCAGAATCCGTTGACAAAAGCCCCCGGCACAGGGTATACTTACTGCCATAAAGAACGCAACCGCTGGCAAAAGCAGGTTGCGATGATCGGAGATGTTTTCTCGCCGAGGAAGTCAAAAGACGCAGGGCACACGGTATGTGTGGCCGAGCGTTTTTGGCAAAATCGGCGGGGAGATAGCCACCGAGACGTGCGAGCAAGAAATTATCAGCGGTTACAAGAAAAAGGAGCGACACGGTATGAAACAGATCCCTGAATTGTTCGGCAGTATGGTGTTTAACGACCAGGTAATGCAACAGCGTCTGCCTGCCGAAACCTATCAGGCGCTGATGCGCACCGTGGAGAACGGCCGCAGCCTGAACCCGGCGGTGGCCAACGAGGTGGCCTCTGCGATGAAGGACTGGGCCATCGAAAAGGGCGCCACCCATTTCACCCACTGGTTTCAGCCTATGACCGGCATCACGGCGGAAAAACACGACAGTTTTATTTCCCCTGTTCCCGGCGGCAAGGTGATCATGGAGTTTTCCGGCAAGGAACTGATCAAGGGCGAGAGCGATGCCTCCTCTTTCCCCTCGGGCGGTCTGCGGGCCACCTTCGAGGCCCGGGGCTATACCGCTTGGGACGCCACCTCCTACGCCTTTATTAAAGACGGCACCCTGTGCATCCCCACCGCTTTCTGTTCTTACGGCGGTGAGGCGCTGGACAAAAAGACCCCTCTGCTCCGCTCTATGGAGGCGCTGAACAAACAGGCGCTCCGTGTTCTGCGGCTGTTCGGCAACGAGGATGTGACCCTGGTGCGCACCACCGTGGGCCCTGAGCAGGAGTATTTTCTCATCGACAAGGCCATGTACGACCGCCGAAAAGACCTGATCAATTCCGGGCGCACCCTGTTCGGCGCCCGTCCCTCCAAGGGGCAGGAACTGGACGACCACTATTACGGCGCCATCAAGGACCGGGTGGCGGCCTATATGCGGGATCTGGACGAGGAACTGTGGAAACTGGGTGTCCTGTGCAAGACCGAGCACAACGAGGGCGCTCCCTCTCAGCACGAGATGGCGCCCATCTTCACCACCGCCAACATCGCCGCCGACCACAACCAACTGACCATGGAAATGATGAAAAAGGTGGCGGCCCGGCACGATCTGGTGTGTTTGCTCCACGAAAAGCCTTTTGCGGGTGTCAACGGAAGCGGAAAACACAACAACTGGTCCCTCCAGACCAACACCGGCGTCAACCTTTTGGAGCCGGGGGACACCCCCTATGAGAACGCCCAATTCCTGTTGTTCCTCTGCGCCGTCATCAAGGCGGTGGACGAGTATGCGGATATGTTGCGGGTGTCCATCGCCTCTGCCGGCAACGACCACCGTTTGGGCGCCGCCGAGGCGCCCCCTGCCGTGGTGTCCATCTTTTTGGGGGATGAACTGACCGCTATTCTGGAATCCCTAGAGAGCGACACCGCCTATGCCGCTGCGGAAACGGTGCAGATGCGGGTGGGCGTCCACACCCTGCCCCGGTTCCCCAAGGATACCACCGACCGCAACCGCACCTCTCCCTTTGCCTTTACCGGCAACAAGTTTGAGTTCCGTATGCTGGGCTCTTCCCAGCCGGTGAGCGAGCCCAACGTGGTGCTGAATACCGCCGTGGCGGCGGCTCTGGACGAGTTTGCCACCGAGTTGGAGAATGCCCACGATTTCAATGCCGCTCTGGGCGCCCTCATCCGCCGGGTGATCCGGACCCACAAGCGGATCATCTTCAACGGCAACGGCTATGACGAGGCGTGGTTGGCAGAGGCCGCCGGGAGAGGCCTGGAGAATCTGCCCACCACCGCTGATTGCCTGCCCTGTTACATCCGCCGGAAAAACATCGACCTGTTTGAGAAATACGGCGTCTATTCCGAGGCGGAGATGCGGGCACGGTACGATATTTATCTGCAGAATTACGCCAAAGTGTTGCACATCGAGGCGCACACGATGGTGAGTATGGCTCAAAAGGACATTCTGCCCGCCGCTTTGCGGTATGGCCGGGAATTGGCGGACACGGTGGTGTCCAAGCGGGCGGCCTTGCCGGGCGTGCCTTGCGCCGCAACTGAGGAGCAGTTGCTGATGCAGGTGAACACCCTCACCGACCGGCTGGCCGGGAGCCTGACCGCTTTGCGGGAGAGCCTTTCCCGGGCGGACAGCCCCGACTGGGATCCTCTGGGTCGGGCGGAGCATTACCGGGACGAGGTCATTCCGGCGATGAACGCCCTGCGGGCGGCCGCCGATGGGCTGGAGGTGCTGGTGGCCAAGGATCTGTGGCCCTTGCCTTCCTACGGCGATATGCTGTTCTCGGTGCGATAACCCTTTGCGAAAACACCGTTCTGCTGCGGCAGAACGGTGTTTTTTTGCATTTTTTTGGCGGGTGTTTTTTGGCGAAAAAGAGGGGAATACTAGAGGATATATAAAAAAGAATTGCCAAACGGAAGAATCTGTGCTATAATTACAATGTTTACCTATGCCCCAAAGGGCAGGATGCTATAATGGAACGAAAGAACATAACAAAAACCGTATCCGGTCGGTGCTGGATACCGGCTCAAACGTGTGATGACGCCAAACAGAAAGGAAGCGACTCAAATGGTATGTAAGAAATGCAACAAGCGAATCAAAAACGACACCCCGGTGTGCCCCTATTGCGGCGCTCCTCAGACCGAGACGGTCAGCCTGAGCCAGATGAATGCTGCTCAGGAGGAGGGCAAGAAAAAGAAACTGACCGGCAAACAGAAGGCCAAGCGGACCATCATTATCATCGTGTCCATT
The DNA here is from genome assembly GCA_964433515.1 of uncultured Ruminococcus sp. Lineage (GTDB taxonomy): Bacteria > Bacillota > Clostridia > Oscillospirales > Acutalibacteraceae > UBA5905. The sequence continues at coordinate 4,201 of CAYSRL010000067.1, read as the reverse complement.
CTGGCGGCACTGGCTCTGCTGATCACCGGCGGCTGCTTTGCGATGGAGCATTGGTATAACAGCACCGTGGAGCCGGAGGAACTCAACGAGGAGGAACTGGGCAT
>CAYSRL010000067.1:0-3997 GCA_964433515.1 uncultured Ruminococcus sp. | reverse complement strand
CGGTGCTGGAGGCGGCCTTCCAGAAGGTCAAGACCCAGCCGCTCACCAAATTCCCGGAACTGATCACCAAGGTGCTGGGCATCTGCAACACCAATATGACTATGCGTGAGTGCTTGGAACTGGCCACCTGGGCGGTGAGCAACTCCCCGGAGATCGTCAACTACTCTCTGCCGGGCGAAAACAGCAGCAAGTATGCCTGGGGCGGTAACACCGGCACCGATAAGTGGGGTTGGGTGTATATCTTCGATCTGGATTACACCACCGCTCTGCTCCACGACTTTATTTACGAAACCGAAACCGCCGACGAGGAGACCGCCGAGCGGCTGACTTCGCCTCGTTTCCCCGCCCATATGCAAGCGGCCACTTCCTCAGAGCAATAAGGCCTTTATAAGAAAGGGTTGTGTTTATGAGTGACACCAAAGAGAGGAGAATCTATCCGGCGTTCAAACGGCTGGCCGATATTCTGCTGAGTTTGTGCGGGTTGGCGGTGCTGTGGCCGGTGATGCTGGTGGTGGCGCTGTTGGTGCGCCGTGACGGCGGCCCGGCGCTGTATAAACAAAGCCGGACAGGCCGAAACGGACATCCTTTCACACTCTATAAATTCCGCAGTATGATTCCCGGGGCGGAACGGCTGGAGCATTATCTCACCCCGGAGGAGTTGGCGGAATACCACAAAGAGTATAAACTGGCCCGTGACCCCCGGGTGAGCAAACTGGGCAACATCCTGCGCAAGAGCAGTCTGGACGAACTGCCCCAGTTATTCAACGTTCTGCGGGGGGATATGAGCCTGGTGGGGCCCCGCCCGCTTTTGGAGAGCGAACTTTTGGGCAACTATACCGCCGAACAGCGTGAAAAACTGTTGTCGGTGCGTCCGGGACTTACCGGCTATTGGCAGGCGGTGTCCCGCAACGAGTCCTCCTACATCACCGGTCAAAGACAACAGCAGGAACTGTATTATATCGGCCGGGTGAGCCTGTGGATGGATCTGAAGATCCTGTGTATGACCGTTAGTCGGGTATTTTCCGGTAAAGGAGCGGTATAAACCGTGAAACAGTACGATTATCTGATAGTGGGCGCCGGCCTGTTCGGTGCGGTGTTTGCCCGCCAGGCGATGGAGGCCGGTAAGACCTGTCTGGTGGTGGAGAAAAGCCCTCACATCGCCGGTAACATCTATACCGAAGAGGTGGAGGGCATCCCGGTGCACCGGTATGGCGCCCATATTTTCCATACCTCCAACAAGGCGGTGTGGGAATACGTCAGCCGGTATGTCACCTTCAACCACTACGTCAATACCCCCATCGCCCATTACAAGGGCGAATTGTATAATCTGCCCTTTAATATGCATACCTTTTACCAGATGTGGGGCGTGACCACCCCCGATGCCGCCCGGGCAAAGATTGCGGAGCAACGGCGGGAGGTCACCGGCGAACCTCAGAATCTGGAGGAACAGGCCATTTCTCTGGTGGGCCGGGATATTTACGAAAAACTGGTCAAAGGCTATACCGAAAAGCAGTGGGGCCGTTCCTGCACCGATCTGCCCGCCTTTATCATCAAGCGGTTGCCGGTGCGTTATACCTTCGACAACAATTATTTTAACGACCCCTATCAGGGCATCCCGGAGGAGGGCTATACCGCCTTGGTGGAACGCCTGTTGGAGGGCGCCGACCTGCGGCTGAACACCGATTATCTGGAGCACCGTGCCGAGCTGGATGCTTTGGCGGAGCGGGTGCTGTACACCGGCCCCATCGACGCTTATTACGAGTATTGTTATGGCCCTCTGGCTTACCGCAGTTTGCGGTTTGAGACCGAAACGCTGGATACCGATAATTATCAGGGCGTGGCGGTGGTCAACTATAACGAGCGGGAGATCCCCTATACCCGGGTCATTGAGCACAAGCATTTTGTGTTCGGCAAACAGCCGAAGACCGTCATCACCCGGGAATACCCTGCCGACTGGTCGCCGGGTATGCGCCCCTATTATCCGGTGAACGATGCGGAGAACCAGGCGCTGTATCAGAAATACCGCTCTCTGGCGGAGGCCGAGAGCCGGGTGGTGTTCGGCGGCCGTCTGGGACATTATAAATATTACGATATGGACAAAGTGGTGGAGGCGGCGCTGGCTCTGGCAAAGGAGACGCTGGGATGAAGATAACCGTTATCGTGGCCGCCCACAAGCCTTACCGGATGCCTGCCGACCCGATGTATCTGCCGGTGCAGGTGGGCGCTCAGGGAAAAGAGGACATCGGGTTCACCCGGGACGACACCGGGGAGCATATCTCGGATAAAAACCCCACCTTTTGCGAACTGACCGGGCTGTATTGGGCGTGGAAAAATCTAAACGCCGACTATATCGGCCTTTGTCATTACCGCCGGCATTTTGCCGGAAAAGGTAAGGGCGACCCTCTTGACCGGGTGCTGACCGGGGCAGAGGCGGAGCGCCTTTTATCCGGTCGGGACGGCATTTTGCCGAAAAAGCGGCAGTATTATATTGAAACGCTGTATTCCCATTACGCCCACACCTGCCACGTGGAGCCGCTGGATATGGCGGGCGAGATCGTGCGGGAGAAATACCCGGAATATGCGCCGGCCTTTGACCGGCTGAAGACCCGTACCGGTGCGCATATGTTCAATATGCTGATCTTGCGCCGGGATCGGCTGGATGCCTATTGCACCTGGCTGTTTGACATTCTGTTCGAGCTGGAACGCCGGGTGGATACCACCCCTTACGACGCCTTCCACGCCCGGTTTTTCGGGCGGGTCAGCGAACTGCTGTTGGATGTGTGGCTGGAACAGAACCCCCTGGACCTGGCCGAGGTGCCGGTGGTGGGGATGGAAAAGACCAACTGGCTGAAAAAAGGCGGCTCTTTCTTGATGGCCAAATTTTTCGGCAAGAAATACGAAAAGAGTTTTTAACAAAGGAGGGAACAGCCGATGGAAACACCGTTGACCGTGGATCTGCAGGATAAGGAGCGGGCGTGGGACTGGATAACAGCGCTGTTCCCGGTTTTGGTCATCAGTTATTTTTACTACCGCTTTGCGGTGGCCGGATACATTCTGCTGGGTGTCGCCGGTTATTTGGCGGCGTCTGCGCTCCTGTGCTGGGGTCGTCCGGCGCTGGGGCGGATCCCGGCGGCGTTGGCCTCCGGTCTGCTGATCGCTCTGTTTCTGCCTTCCACCGCCCCGATGTGGGTGGCGGCGCCGGCGGGATGCCTTTCGGGGCTGCTGTCCGACCTGCCTGAGCGGTTGGAGGGGAAACTTCCTTTCCGGTTGCCGGTGGTGGTTCCCGCCTTGGCGGGCGTGCTGTTTACCCGGTGGGTGTTTGCCGGCTTTGTGGAGGGCTATGTGATGCCCTTGCCCTGGGCCACGGCGGAAAATCCGCTGGTGCCCGGTTCGCTGACCCTGTTGGGCCAGCCCTTTGACCCGGAGACCTTTAACCGTCTGCTGTTGGGGGTCCACGGCGGCCCCTTGGGCGAGGGCTGTGTGCCGGTGATCTTGCTGGCGGGGCTGTATCTGTTGCTGCGCCGGCGGTGGCGGGTGATCGCCCCGGCGGTGATGCTGGCGACGGTGAGCCTGCTGTCCTGGGCGGTGTGGGATGCCCCGGTTTACGGCGTTCTGGTTGGCGGCACGGTGCTGACGGCGCTGGTGCTGGGCGACCGGGCGTATGCCCCCACCGGTTGGGGCGAACAGGTGCTGACCGGTCTGGTGGCCGGCGGCGTGACGGTGTTGCTGAGGGCGCTGACCCCGGCGGATGGAAGCGTTGCCGCCGTGGTGCTGGCGGTGCTGATGGCCCCGGTGTATCCGTATGTTTTGCGGTTTCTCCGGTGTGCTTTTTCCGGTTTTGTAACCCTTTGTGCGAGAATTTTGCAAAAACTGAAAATAAGGGTTGACAAATCGGGTGAGAGTACTATATAATATAGGTCGTTCCCGCTTCGGGGCGTTCAAGCGGCTGTATAGCTCAGTTGGCTAGAGCATGCGGTTCATACCCGCAGTGTCAGTG
>CAYSRL010000066.1:0-7209 GCA_964433515.1 uncultured Ruminococcus sp. | reverse complement strand
ACTATGAGGCTGTGGTGACCGCTCCCACCTGTACGGTCGGCGGTTACACCACCTACACCTGCTCCGCCTGCGGTGACAGTTATGTGGGTGACGAGGTTTCGGCTACCGGTCACAGTTACGATGACGACCTGGACGTGGACTGCAACAACTGTGGTGACGTGCGGGTGGTGGAGTATCAGATCACTACCTTTGGCGGCAATTCGGTGTCCGAAGACGTGAACGGTCTGGCATTCCTCTTTACCGTAAACACAGAGGGTGCGGCCATCGACAGTGCGCACATCGGAGATCTGTCCAATGCTACCGTCTGCCCCGATTCCAGCGGTACGTATACACTGCTGAAGATGGGTGCGGTCATATCCAATGACGGCACGGTTCCCAGTTTGGACAACCTGGATACGGTCACGAAACACACCATCGACATCCCGGCGGTAAAACTGTATGCAATCAATGCAGAAGCAGGCACAGCCTCTTTTGCGGTACGGATCATCAACATCCCGGATAAGGGTAAGGATACGGTCGTTGCCGTGCGTCCCTATTACATCTATGAGGATGCGGAGGGTAACGCTGTGGTGCGGTATGGAGAACTGCAGGAAACCACCTATAACGAGATCCTCAATCCGTAAGCGTCCCTAATTGGTAACAGAGCGGGTGCTCAATACCCGGTATTGAGCACCCGCTTGTTTGGGGCATCCCCCAAAACCACAGCAAAAAGCAGAGAAAGGAAACCTCTGTTTTTTGGTATGGTTTTGTTAATCGTACAGGAGGTAGGTATGAAAGTAGGTATACTGACCTTTCCCAACTCGGTGAGTTATGGCGCCACCCTGCAGATGGTGGCTCTGCAACAGACGGTCCGTCTTTTGGGGCACGATGCAGAGGTCATCAACTATCACAATCCTTATATGAAGGCGGAAAAGCACACCAAAAAAAGCAGTCAGAATCCGCTGAAATTTGGGGTGCAACGGCGGCTTCGCCCGGTGATGCACCGGCGGTTGTATGAAAACTTCCGGAATTTTGAGCGCCGGCAGGTGCAGACGTTTCCCCGCCGCCCTTTTACCGACCGTCGGCAGTTGAGCCGACTGGGGGAGCGCTATGACGCTGTCATCTGCGGCAGCGATCAGGTGTGGAATCCGGCCATTACCGACACGGATCTGAGTTATTTTCTGGATTTTTGCGGTGAGAGCACCCGCCGGGTCGCCTATGCTCCCAGTTTCGGAAAAGAAGAGTTTTCAGAGGAATTTTGCCGGTTAATACAGCCGGAATTGACCCGGTTCTCCGCCCTGTCGGTGCGGGAGACGCCCGGAAAAAAACTGGTTGAAGAGTTGACGGGACGGCAGGCCTCTCTGGTGGTGGATCCCACCTTTTTGGTGGAGGCCGGTAAGTGGGCCGAAATGGAGAGACCCCATCCGGCGGGTGCCGGCGAATACGTTTTGTATTTTGCGGTGTCCCGGTCGGATAGCCTGATGAAGCGATGCCGGGAATTTTCAAAAAAGCACGGCATCAAAATGGTGGTGGTGGGCGGCAATCCATTGGCCGCCCGGCGCAACGGGGATCCGCTTTTGGAATATGCGGTGGATATCGGCCCGGAGGAGTGGCTGTATCTGATGCATCACGCCCGGTACGTATTCACCAATTCCTTCCACGGCACCGCTTTCTCGGTGATCTTTAAGAAGGATTTTTATGTGCAATATCCCGCCCATATCGGATCCCGGCTCCGCCAAGTGGTGGAAATGCTGGGGCTGGAAGAGCGGGTCGTCCGGGACGGAGCAGACCTTTGCGAAAAGGCTATCTCCTATGACAAGGCGGGGATCACCTTTGACCGGATGCGGGAGCAATCGCTGCAGTATCTGGAGGATGCGCTTAAGTAAACAACAAAGGAAAGGAGTGAAAACGATGGATCAGCGTGTGCACAGAGCCAAGAAAAACGTGGCCAGCACCCTGGCAAATCAACTGTTCAGCACCCTCTGCGGGCTGGTGATCCCTTGGGTTATGATCGACACCTTCGGTTCGGCCGCCTATGGCGCCACCACCTCCATCGTCCAGTTCCTTTCCTATATCACCCTGTTTGAGGGAGGCATCGGGCGGGTTGCCCGGGGTGCTCTGTATAAGCCGTTGGCCGACCGGGACGACGAAGGCGTCAGCCGGGTGTATCTGGCGGTCAAGCGGTTTTTCTCCGGTATCGGTCTGGCCTTTGCCGGGTATGCGGTGGCGCTGGCCTTTGTATACCACGACATTGCTGAGGTGCAGATCTTTGACCGGGAATACACCTTTATGCTGGTGTTGAGTATTGCCGTCGGCAAATTTGCCGAGTATATGGGCGGCATCTCTAAGGTGACGCTGTTCAACGCCGACCAACGGCAATACGTGGTTAATGCGGTGTATATTGTCACCAACGTGCTCAACGCCGGTCTAGTGGTGTTGTTATGCCGATGCGGTGCGGATATTTTGTGGGTCAAGTTGGTGAGCAGTCTGGTGTTTGTGCTGCGGCCGGTGATCTATTCGGTGTATCTCAAGCGCCATTACCGCATTCAAAAAAAGGGAACCCGGGCGGTGCTGCCCAACAAGTTTACCGGCCTTGCCCAGCACACCGCTTATGTGATTCAGAACAACACCGACGTGTTGATACTCACCGTGTTGGCGGATCTGCGCAGTGTGGCCGTGTATTCGGTGTATCATCTGATTATTTTCAGTATGCGGAACGTGGTCACCTCCTTTACCGGAGGAATGGAGGCGCTGCTGGGCGATATGGCGGCGAAGGGAGAGCAGGAGGCTCTGCACCGCACCTATCGCAGTTACAAACTGATACTCACCATCATCACGGTGGCTCTGTTTGGCGCCACGGCGGTGCTGATATTGCCCTTTGTCAGTCTTTATACGGCCGGTGTCACCGATGCGGATTATATCCGGCCGGTCTTCGGACTGTTGCTGGTGATGTCGGAGGCACTCAACTGCCTGGTGTTGCCCTGCTTTAATCTGACCATTGCGGCCAACAAACTCAAAGAGAGCCAGATCGGCGCTTTTGGCGAAGCGGCGGTAAACGTAGTAGTCTCTCTGGTGATGGTCATCGTATGGGATCCCTTGCTGGGCGTAGCCTTTGGAACGCTGGCTTCGACGGTGTTCAAATGCCTGTATTACACGGTGTTTGCCGGAAAACACATTTTGAAGATCCATCCGCTGCGGATGGTGCTCAAAATGGTTGCCACCGCCCTGGTGTTGGTAGAGATATCGGTGGGCGGTGTATGGCTGATGGAAACGGTGACGGTGCCCAATTATTTGGTTTGGGCATTGTGGGGCATCGGCAGTGTGGCTGTGACCGGGCTTATCGGTTTGGCGGTGGGCGTTGCGATGTATCCCGACCGTGTGAAAGGGTTAAAGGGGATGCTTTTGAGAAGACCCGCCGAGAAGCCCGTATCCTATGAGGAGTATGAAGGCCACGACATCGCCGCCTATGCCGGCTATGTGGAGGATGACCGGGAACTGATGTCCTGCTCCTCCGGCGGCATCGCCACCGCCCTGAGCCGGCGGATGATCGGCTGTGGCGGTTATGTGGCGGGAGTGACGTATACCGCCGATTTTAAGGCGGCGGTATACGAGATCACCAACCGGATGGAGGATCTGGACAAGTTTAAGGGCTCCAAATATTGTCAAGTGGATAAAGGGACGGTATACGCCGACGTGAAGGCGTTGCTGGATGCCGGAGAGCAGGTGCTGTTCTTTGGTTTGCCCTGCACCGTGGCGGCGCTGTACGCCTATCTGAAAAAGGATTATGACCGTTTGATAACGGCGGAGTTGATCTGTCACGGGCCCACCTCCGCTCAGGTGCATCGGCAATACGTGGAGCATTTGGAGGAGAAATACGGCTCTCGGATGGTGGAGTTTGCGGTAAAACGGAAGAAGGATGCCTGGACCCCCGGGTATCTGTATGCGGCGTTTGAGAACGGACAGGTTTTTGAACAACCCTTTTATCACACCGAATACGGCTATGCCTTTTCGGTGATGGCGGGCAAGGCCTGCTATTCCTGCCGGTTCCGTGGAAACAACCGCACCGGTGACCTGATGTTGGGAGATTTCTGGGGGGCTGCCCCACAGGATGCGTTCTGGAATAAGGCCGGCGTATCCTCGGTTCTTGCCCATACCGAAAAAGGAAAGGCGTTTTTGCTGTCTGCAGAAGGGGTGCGGTTGTTCGATACCACCTTCTCCCGGATCGTTAAGGGAAACCCCAACATCATCCACCCTCGTGGTGACAAGCCGGAAAGAGTGAAATTCGAGCGGCTTCTGGAAAGCCACGGCTTGTTCTATGCCGTGACCCATTCCAAAAAGTTGTCTGCCCGAATAAAAGCCATCGTAAAAAGAGGGGTAGCGGTATTCCGCACCTGATGACCATTACCCAGGAGGATTAGTATGTCGGAAAAAGAAAAGCAGGAAACGTTGCGGGATGACGCCATTCCGCTGGATAAAGAAATTGACCGAGAGGGGCTGATCACCGAGAGTTATGAGCCCTCATCCAAGGAGTCCTATCGTCACACCCATCACCGGGACTTTTATGACCATAGCGACAGCGGACATCGGCATCACAGCCACCACCGTTCTCGCCATCATCGGAGCCATTCCCATTCCCGCAAGAAAAACAAAAGGGAAAGAAAGAGTTTCAAACAGTTTTGGCAAAAGAACAAAAAGTATTTGCTCTATACCGTTCTGGCGGTGGTGTTTTTCATTTGCGCCGTGTTTGCCGGCGGGTATCTGGACAGCATTGTGGGCAAAGTCGATACGCAGGAATCTGCCGGCTCTACGCAAATTACCGATGGCAAACTGACGGTCAGTGTGCCGGTGTTTGATGAAGAAGTGTCGTTGGTAGGTTCGGCGGTGCAGGCCTATCTCCAAGCGGACCAAGAGACCACGGTGCATCAGATCTTTGACCAATATAAGGGGAACAGTTATCGCCTGGATGTAGGCGCACCGGTGACCCTCAATTATGAGATCAAGAGCAGTCCTAAGGACTATGCGGTCAAAGGTGCGGAGTTTGTGGTTTCTGAAGAGGCCGATTACAGCGATCCCATCGTGATAGCGGTGGATGAGAAAACCACACAGGCCGCCTTTTACAATCTCAAGACCGGAACCCGGTATTATTACCGCATCGACATTACGTTCACCAACGGTGTGGTTTCCTCGGTCTGCGGGCGGTTCCGCACGGCCATCGGGCCTCGGCTGATGACGGTGGACGGCGTGTATAATATGCGGGACGTGGGCGGCTGGACCACCACCGACGGACGGGTGGTGCGCCAGGGCCTGCTGTATCGTGGCTGTGAGTTGGACGGCGCCGTGGCAGACCAATACACCATCACCAAAGCGGGAATCGACACGATGCTGAACGATCTGGGCATCAAGACGGATATGGATCTGCGCCTGGATTCGGAGAACCCCCACAACATCGATGTGCTGGGCGGCAACGTGGAGCATATCCATTACGGCACGCCGATGTATGCCGCCATCTTCAACGAAGGCAACAACCGGGAAGTGATGCGGGCGGTGTTCTCCGATCTGGCGGACAAAAGCCAGTATCCCGCCTATATCCACTGCACCTATGGGCAGGATCGTACCGGAACGGTATGCTATCTGCTGGGGGCTCTGCTGGGGGTTCCCCAGGAAAGTCTGATGCAGGACTATGAGTTGTCCGGTCTGCATCACGGCTATGTGGCCAATGATGAAATGAGCGAGTTTGTGGAGCGGGTGAACCAACTCCCCGGCGCCACCCTCAGCGACAAGGTGGAGGGCTATCTGCTCGCCATCGGTGTCACCGAACAGGAAATTGAAAGCATCCGGGAGATATTCCTGGGATAATTGAGCACAAAAAAACGCTACCCGGCAGGGTAGCGTTTTTTGTGGCATTAGAGGGATAGTCCCAGCAATGGGGAGAGGTAGCCCCAGGCGATGCCGAGGGCGGCAGACAGCACGATCAGCAGAATGGGGTGGGCTTTTTTCCAGAAAGCCAGGGTGCAGGTCAGGGCGAAAATGCCCAGAGAAACGTATACCGTGGGTGCGGCAAACACCGCCAGGCTCACCCCGGAGGGGAACAGCACCTCGCCCACCACCGACAGAATGGCGGCGCCGATCAGACCCACTACGGCGGGCTTTAGCCCGGACATACAGCCCTTAACGATCCGGCTCTGTTTGTATTTTTCATAAAATTTGGCCACCAGCAGAATCACCATAAAGGAGGGGAGCACCACACCCATCGTGGCGCAGAAAGCACCGAAAACACTGCCGGGGATACCGTGGGAGCCGCCCACAACACTGCCCACGTAGGTGGCCATATTGATGGCGAAGGGGCCCGGGGTGGATTCGCTGACGGCGATAAAGTTCACCAGCGCCTCTTCGGTGACCCAGCCGTGGCGGAGCACCTCCTCCTGTATCAGCGGGAGCATGGCATAGCCGCCGCCAAAGGTGAAGGCGCCGATCTTGAAAAAGGTGAGAAACAGGGTGAGAAAACTCATGGTTTTTCCTCCTTTCGCCAGGCGATATAGGAGGTGACAAGCCCCACGGCGGCACAGCCCGCCAACACCGCCAGCACCGGGACGTTCAGAAAGGCGGTGGCGATAAAGGCGGCGCCCATCAGGATATAGGAGATAAGCCCCTTGGGGTTTTTCTTATACATGGTCCACAGCGCCTTGACCAGCAGGGCAAGAACGCCGGCACGGATGCCGAAAAAGGCGTATTGCACCGCCGGAATGTCCGCAAAACCGGTCAGCAGGAAGGAAATCAGCAAGATCACCACAAACGAGGGGAGCACCACCCCGGTGGTGGCCAGCGCCGCACCCCAGAAGCCGGCGGTGCGGAACCCCACAAAGGTGGCGGAATTGATGGCGATGGGGCCGGGGGTGGACTCGGCGATGGCGAAGATGTCCAAAATGTCCTCGTCGGTCATCCAGCCGTGCTTTTCCACGATCTCCCTCTGGATGAGGGGGATCATCGCATAGCCGCCGCCAAAAGTGAAGGCGCCGATCTTGAAAAAGGTGAGAAACAGCGTGAGAATGCGTTTGGCTTTGCTGTCCATAACACCACTCCTTTCGTATGGGGGTAGTATAGCACAAGCAAAAGGAAAAAGCAACCGATACCGGGCGGTATCGGTTGCTTTTTTGGTGGGTTATTTGGTCTTGAGATATTTCACCGTGGACCAGCCGGAATAATATTTTACGCCGTTGACGGTCTTGTAAG
>CAYSRL010000065.1:0-7211 GCA_964433515.1 uncultured Ruminococcus sp. | reverse complement strand
CCTCATCCGTCTGCCTAGCAGACACCTTCCACTTAAGGGGAAGGCTAATCTCTCCTTTAACCGGAAAAACGATCCGAAAGGAACAAGCGTATGGCTGACAACAAACTCATCATCAAGGGCGCCCGTGCCCATAACCTGAAAAACATCAGCGTGGAACTGCCCCGGGACAAGTTGATCGTGTTCACCGGTCTGTCCGGCAGCGGCAAATCCTCTCTGGCCTTCGACACCATCTATGCCGAGGGTCAGCGCCGCTATGTGGAGAGCCTGTCCAGTTATGCCCGGCAGTTTCTGGGACAGATGGACAAGCCGGACGTGGATCTCATCGAGGGGCTCTCCCCCGCCATCTCCATCGACCAGAAGACCACCTCCAAAAACCCCCGCTCCACCGTGGGCACCGTCACCGAGATATTCGATCATCTCCGGCTTCTGTACGCCCGCATCGGTATCCCCCACTGCCCGGTCTGCGGGCGGGAGATACGGCAACAGACGGTGGACGAGATCGTGGACCGGATCCTGGAACTGCCGGAGGGCACCCGGATCCAGTTGATGGCCCCCATCGTCCGGGGACGCAAGGGACAGTATGTGAAAGAATTGGAGTCCGCCCGGAAATCCGGCTATGCCCGGGCCAGGGTGGACGGCATTCTCTATGACCTGATGGAGAAGATCGACCTGGACAAAAACAAAAAGCACACCATCGAGATCATTGTGGACCGTTTGGTGGTAAAGGCCGACATCCGCAGCCGTCTGGCGGACTCGGTGGAGACCGCCACCGGGTTGGCAGAGGGTCTTTTGACCGTAGACGTGGTGGGCGGTAAGGAACTCACCTTCTCCCGCAACTACGCCTGTCCCGACCACGGGATCAGCGTGGAGGAACTGTCCCCCCGGATGTTCTCCTTCAACAATCCCTTCGGCGCCTGCCCCAAGTGCACCGGTCTGGGCATTTTTATGGCTATGGATCCGGAGCGGATCGTCCCCGACCCCGGCCTGTCTATCCGGCAGGGTTGCTTTCCCGGCAGCGGCTGGAACTATAAGGACGGCGGCACCATCGCCAAAATGTATTTTGACGGGTTGGCTCAGCATTACGGTTTTTCTCTGGACACCCCTTTCGGCGAATTGCCGAAGGAGATACAGGACATCCTGCTGTACGGCACCAAAGGCGAGAAACTGAAAATGTCCTATACCCGGGAATACGGCTCCGGCACCCACTATACCGCCTTTGAGGGCGTGCTCAACAATATGCAGCGCCGGTACAACGAGACCTCCAGCGACTGGGCCAGAGAGGATCTGGAGCAGTATATGAGCCAGGTCAACTGCCCCGACTGTCACGGACGCCGGCTGAAACCCGAAAGCCTGGCGGTGACGGTGGGGGGCCTAAACATTATGGAACTCTGCGACAAGACGGTGGAGGATCTGCTGGTCTTTATCGAGGAGCTGGAACTCACCGACCGGGAACGGTTTATCGGTCAGCGTATCCTCAAAGAGATCAAGGAGCGGTTAGGGTTCCTGAGCAGCGTCGGTCTGGGGTATCTGACCCTAAGCCGTGGCTCCGCCACCCTCTCCGGCGGTGAAAGCCAGCGCATCCGCCTGGCCACCCAGATCGGCTCCTGCCTGATGGGGGTGCTGTACGTGCTGGACGAGCCCAGCATCGGTCTGCATCAGCGGGACAACGACCGGTTATTAGCGACCCTCAAACACCTGCGGGATATCGGCAACACCTTGATCGTGGTGGAGCACGACGAGGATACCATGCGCTGTGCCGATTGGATCGTGGACGTGGGCCCCGGCGCCGGCATCCACGGCGGTCACATCGTCTATTCCGGCCCCGCCGAGGGTGTGCTGACCTGCGAGGAATCCCTCACCGGACAGTATCTGTCCGGTCGCCGGCAGATCCCGGTGCCGGTCTCCCGGCGCCCGGGCAACGGCAACCGGCTGACCGTCAAGGGGGCCGCCGAAAACAACCTGAAACACATCGACGCCACCTTTAAATTGGGGGCTTTCAACTGCGTGACCGGCGTGTCCGGCTCCGGCAAATCCAGTCTGGTCAACGCCATCCTGTACAAACGCCTGGTGCGGGATCTGAACCGGGCCCACACCCGCCCGGGCAAACACGACGGCATCGAGGGGATAGAACACCTGGACAAGGTGATCGACATCGACCAATCCCCCATCGGGCGTACCCCCCGCTCCAACCCCGCCACCTACACCGGGGTGTTCAACGATATCCGGGATCTGTACGCCGCCACGGCGGATGCCAAAATGCGGGGCTATGGCCCGGGGCGGTTCTCCTTCAACGTGAAGGGCGGCCGGTGCGAAGCCTGTCAGGGTGACGGCATCCTCAAGATCGAAATGAACTTCCTGCCGGATGTGTTCGTCCCCTGCGAGGTGTGCGGCGGCAAACGGTATAACCGGGAAACCTTGGAAGTGCGCTATAAGGGCAGATCCATCGCCGACGTGCTGGATATGACCGTGGAAGAAGGGACGGCGTTTTTCTCTGCCCATCCCAAAATCGCCCGCAAACTCCAGACCCTGCAGGATGTGGGGCTGGGGTATGTGAAGATCGGTCAGCCCGCCACCACCCTATCCGGCGGTGAGGCGCAGCGGGTGAAACTGGCCACCGAACTGTCCAAGCGAGCCACCGGACGGACGGTGTATATTCTGGACGAGCCCACCACCGGCCTCCACGCCGACGACGTCAGCCGTCTGCTGGAGGTGCTTAACCGGCTGGTGGACGGCGGCAACACGGTGATCGTCATCGAACACAATCTGGACGTCATCAAGACCGCCGACCACATCATCGACCTGGGCCCCGAAGGCGGCGACAAGGGCGGTACGCTGGTGGCCTGCGGCACCCCGGAGGAGATCGCCGCCTGTGAGGAGAGTTACACCGGGCAGTACCTCAGACGTGTGCTGAAATAAACAACGCCTCCCTTTACACAAAGAGGTCTTTCTTCCCTGCTGCGTATGGGTCAATTTCTCATTCTATTGTTTACAATTATTTCACACCATTTCGCCGAAAGAACGGTATGATGGTCGAGAAAGGGGTGACGGCGATGTTTGGCTATGTGCGGTTATTCAAGCCCACCATCACCATGGGAGAATACGAGCAATACAAAGGCATCTACTGCACCCTGTGCAAACGGTTGGGGAAACGCTACGGCGTGCTGTCCCGGTTCACCCTCAGTTACGATATGACCTTTCTGGCCACGTTGGAAATGGCGCTGAGCGACGAGGGGCCGGATTTTTGCCCCGGGCGGTGCAGTTTCAACCCCACCAAGAAGTGCCTGAAAGCGCAAAACACCACCGCCCTTGACCGGGCGGCGGACATAGGCGTCATCCTCGCCTATTACAAACTCAAGGACACCCTCGCCGACGAGGGGCTCGGCAAACGGTTAGGGGCGCTATGCGCCCTGCCCTTTGCGGCGGCGGCACGAAACAAAGCCAAAAAGCGCCGCCCCGAAACCGACCGGGCGGTGGCGGAAATGACCGCCGCCCAGACCGCTTTGGAGGCGGAGCACACCGCCTCCATCGACCGGGCGGCAGAGCCCTTTGCCCTGCTGTTGCAGGAGTTGGCGGGGAGCATCGCCGCCGACGGCACCCAAAAGCGGGTATTGGAGCGGTTCGGCTATTGTCTGGGACGGTGGGTGTATCTCGCCGATGCGGTGGACGACCTGGCCCAAGACATTCAGAAAGGGCGGTATAACCCCTATGCCCTATCCCGGGGGCTCACCGGCGCCGAGTCCATCGCCGACACCCGGCAATACGCCGCCGAAAGCCTCAACGCCTGTCTGGCGGAGTGTATCGCCGCCTATAACCTATTGGATATTCGCCGGTTTGACGGCATTTTAAGAAACATATTGGAACAGGGGATGCCCTATACGGGGAAACGGGTCATCGCCGGAGAGGATAAACGAAATGAACAATCCTTATGAGATACTGGGGGTCAGCCCCAACGCCACCGACGATGAGGTGAAGACCGCCTATCGCAATCTGGCACGGAAATACCACCCGGACAACTACACCGACAACCCTCTGTCCGATCTGGCGCATGAAAAGATGCAGGAGATCAACGAAGCCTATGACACCATCCAGCAAATGCGAAAGGGCGGTTCCGGCGCCGGTTATCAGAACGGCGGATACCGTGCCCCGGGCGGCAGTCCCTCCCGCTATGCCGACATCCGCCGGATGATCGGAGAAAACCGCATTATGGATGCGGAGATGCTGCTGGACGGCGTGCCCTCCCACGCCCGGGATGCGGAATGGTTTTTCCTCAAAGGCAGTGTGCTGTATAAAAAAGGGTGGCTGGAGGAGGCCTATAACCACTTCGCCACCGCCTGCCGGATGGATCCGGCCAATATGGAATACCGCCAGGCCTTTAACCGGATGAATCAAAACCGCCAGACCGGCGGCTATCGTACCGCCGACCCCAATGGAGAGACCTGCAACTCCTGCGACGTATGCACCACCCTTTATTGCACCGATTGCTGTTGCGAATGTATGGGCGGCGACTGCATCCGTTGCTGTTGACGGAGGACGGCTATGAAAAAGACCGGACGACTGGCTCTGGGGGGCGTCTTCACCGGATTGGCTCTGCTGTTTCTGGCCTTGACCGCCATACCGGTGACCACGGTGGGACTGGCGGCTTTGGCCGCCCTGTGCGGTATCCCCCTGACGGTGGAATTGGGGCGCCGGGCAGGTCTGCTCCATTACGGAGCGGTGAGCCTGCTGGCGCTGCTGCTCATCCCCGCCTGGGAGGGAAAACTTCTGTATGTGGCCTTTTTCGGCTATTACACCGTACTTAAGGCGTGGCTGGAACAAAAGAACCTGCCCCGCACCGCCGAATACCTCATCAAGGCGGCGGTATTCCTGGTCGCCTTAGGGGGCGGTGGAGCCGCCGGCTGGTATCTGCTGACCCCCGCCCTGCCGGAATGGTTTCACTGGTGGATGCTGCCGGTGGCGGCGGTGCCGCTGACCGGCGTCTTTCTCATCTATGACCGGTGTTTGTCCGGTTTGGTGGGACTGTATCTCACCCGTCTGAGCCCCTCCATCAAACGGCTGTTTCGATTTGGATAACCAAAAAATGCAAGATGCGGATTGCATCTTGCATTTTTTTGCGATATGAGGTACAATATCCTTATAGAAATGCAATTTATACCGACAAGGAGTGTCAGGACTGTGAACACCACCCTCACCGGGCTTATCGAGGCCCACTCCCCCCGGTTTTCCAAGGGACAACGCCGGATCGCAGATTTTATCACCGCCCACTACGACGAGGCGGCCTTTATGACCGCCGCCCGCCTGGGCGAAGAGGTCGGGGTCAGCGAATCCACCGTGGTACGCTTTGCCACCGAACTGGGATTTGACGGCTATCCGGGGCTGCAAAAGGCATTGCAGGAACTCATCCGCAGTAAATTGACCATCGTCCAACGGTTGGACGTGACCCGTGCCCGTATGCAGGACAACGAGGTGCTCCGGCAGGTGGCCAACAGCGATATCCACAACATCCGCCACACCATAGAGCAACTGGATGAGGCGGTGTTCCAACAGGCGGTGGACCGCATCGTGTCCGCCCGCCACGTATACGTGTTCGGTGCCGGCAGTTGTAAGCATCTGGCCGGGTTCCTCACTCACTATCTCCAAATGCTGTTGGGCGGTCAGGTGCGCCGTATCCCGGTGACCAGCCAAGCGGAGATCTTTGAGGAGATGCTGGACCTGTCCCGGGAGGATGTGGTCATCGGCATCAGTTTTCCCCGCTATTCCAAAAAATCGGTGCAGACCCTCCACTACGCCCACACCAAAGGCGCCGGGGTGATCGCCCTCACCGACAGCGCTCTTTCCCCCATCGCCCCCTATGCCGAGGCTCTGCTCACCGCCCACAGCGATATGGCGTCGGTGGTGGACAGTCTGGTGGCACCCTTAAGCGTCATCAACGCTCTCATCGTGGCGGTGAGCCTGCGGACCATCGACCGCACCCGCCCCAAACTGGAAGAACTGGAGCGGCTGTGGCACAGCTATGGCGTCTATCAATCGGTGGAAGAAAGTGAGAAACCGGAATGAACGTGATCATCGTAGGCGGCGGTGCCGCCGGACTCATAGCCGCCGGTGCCGCCGGGCGGCAGGGGCACACCGTGACGGTGGCGGAGCGCAACCCCCGCCCTGCCCGGAAGGTGATGATCACCGGCAAAGGCCGGTGCAACGTCACCAACAACTGCTCCATTGACACCTTTATACAGAACGTGCCGGAAAACGGCCGCTTCCTATACAGCGCCCTCAACGCCTTTACCCCCCAGGACACGATGCGTCTGTTCGAGGGGATGGGCATCCCCCTCAAGACCGAGCGGGGCAACCGGGTGTTCCCGGTGTCCGACAAAGCGGTGGACATCGTGGACGGTCTGGTGAAATACGCCAAAGACGGCGGCGCCCGATTCGTAGAGGGGCGGGTCACCGAACTCATCATCGCCGACGGCGTGTGTGCCGGTGTCCGTCTGGAGGACGGCTCCGCCCTCACCGCCGACCGGGTCATCGTCGCCACCGGCGGGTGCTCCTATCCCGGCACCGGTTCCACCGGCGACGGCTATACCCTGGCAAAGCAAGCGGGGCACACCGTGGCGGAGCCCCGCCCCAGTCTGGTGGCGCTCACCTCCCCGGACCCGGCCTGTATGGAAATGCAGGGGCTATCCCTCAAAAACTGCGGGTTGCAGGTGCGGGACAACGAGAAAAAGAAGGTCATTTATTCCGATCTGGGAGAAATGCTGTTCACCCATTTCGGGGTCAGCGGGCCGATGGTGCTGTCCGCCAGCGCCCATATGCGCCAGATGGATCCGGGACGGTATACCTTGTTTATCGACTGGAAACCGGGGCTATCCCCGGAACAGTTGGACGCCCGCATCCTCCGGGATTTCGCCGAGCGGAGCAATATGGATCTGGGCAACGCCCTGGGCAAACTGTTGCCCCGGCTGCTGATCCCGGTGATGCTCCGCCAGAGCCAGATAAGCCCCCACAAGAAATGCAACGCCGTCACCCGGGAGGAACGCACCCGCCTGGCCGCCCGCATCAAGAGTATGCCGGTGGAGATCGACGGGTTCCGCCCCCTGGCGGAGGCCATCGTCACCGCCGGCGGCGTGGCGGTGAAAGAGATCAACGCCAAAACGATGGAATCCAAGTTGGTTCCCGGTCTGTATTTTGCCGGCGAAGTGCTGGATGTGGACGCCTAT
>CAYSRL010000064.1:0-7226 GCA_964433515.1 uncultured Ruminococcus sp. | reverse complement strand
CTCGTAATAAACGAGTCTTCTCTTTTCTGCTGTGGGTCAATAGGCCAACAGGTTGTCGATCACCTCCAGCAGATGAAAGGAGGCGACTTGCTCGTCGTTGCACATTTGCACAAAGCGTTCGCATTGTTCCCGAGAAACAAAAAGATCCGGCACCCGATGCAGTCGCTTTTGCTCGGTACCGGAGCCGTACCACGCCTCGATACCATAGCCGGTATAGGCGTGTCCCAGTTCGTTTTGTTCTTCGGTCACAATCATCGTGTACTTACAATCCAAATCGTTTCATTCCGTTTCTGTGTTTAGTAGGTCGCTCACCGTCCGGTCGGTATAGGCTGCCACTTTTTGCATAGTGCTGAGTTTTGGGTCGCTTTGTTCCCGTTCCAACAGACTCAGCGCCTCGGTGCTGATGCCGCAATGGGCTGCAAACTCTATTTGCGATTCCCGCATCCGCTTGCGCATCGCTTTTATGTTTCGAGCCAAAGCAATCCTTTCCGGCATAATACGACCCCTGTTCCATTGTAGACCAGGGGCATACGTTCAGTCTACGGAATGCATTACGGATTTTAGAGAAATACTTTACATTTGCCGGGCCGGAGCGTGCTCCGACCCGGCGGAGATTTTGCGAGAATTACGATACGGTGATGGTCTTCTCTTGGCTGGTGCCGGTGATTTCCTCAGAAGCGCTACCGCTGTAGACGGTGTAGGTGACCCGTACACGGTATTTGCCGCTACTAACACTTGCTGTTTTGGCAAGTGCAGCGTCTACACCAGTGAAGGTGGCTTCCCAGGTCTCCTGGGTGCTCCACCAGAGGACGGTGTATTTCTGCAGTTTCATTTCGATGTGGATCTTGGTGGTGATGCCGTCGTAGCCTTCGGCGCTGGCAGCGCAATAGGCAACGCCTTTGGTGGTGATTTCCAAACTGGTCATAGTGTAGTTAGTATAACTGAGTCGGGGTTGTACGGTGGTCTCTTCTGCCGATACGGCAAAAGACCAGACATTCATAGAGAGCAACAGTACCACACTCATCACTACACACACCAAGGACCGCATTGTTTTGGACATAACAAAAACCTCTTTTCTGTTGTTATTTTTCGATGGGTTTCCCCATCTTGTATCCTATAACGACAGTCTAGAGGTTTTTGTGACAAGAAAATATTAAATTTTTATTGATTCGGCAATTTTGACCAGTTCATCTGCATTGAGAGAACTTGAGATGGTGTAAGTGTATTCCTCATCTGAGAAGACAATAGTGTTGATTTCTTTGTTACTGTAAGTAACTCCTCGATAATCATTTACTGTTATGCTTGTGTACTGGACATTTTCTGTATCGGCAATCATTTCCATACTTTCTTTGACTTGTTGTGCATATCGAATTCTTTTCCCTGTTTCGTTGGTATATACAATTCGATAAATTATTCCCAAATCCATCTCCTGTTCCACCGTATATCCCTCGGGTACATACGTCGGGGCTCGTTTGGCCATCTCCACCTCCGGGGTGTCCGGGGTATCGTCCACAAAGAAGACCTGCGTGAATCTTTCGAACACTTGGGTGAAGAACTGGGCCACCGGCTCACGCAGAGCCTCAACGCTGACGGTGGTCACCGTGGCGGCCACCAACACCGCCACCGTAATGGAGGCCACCCGCCGTCCGGCGGTGCCGAACAGCACGTAGAACCCCCGCTTTCTCCGGGCGAGAAGGCGGCGCATCCGCAGGTGGAACTCCTCAGAGAGGGTCACGCCGGAGAGCGTCTCTTCATCCGGCAACAGGGCGTTTTGCCGGCGGACGTATTCCTCAAGGGCCGCCAACACTTTTTCATTTTTTAACAGATCCATACGCCTCTCCTTTCTGCCAACGGCTCATCTCCGCCGTCAGCATCGCCC
Organism: uncultured Ruminococcus sp.; assembly: GCA_964433515.1. Taxonomy (GTDB): domain Bacteria; phylum Bacillota; class Clostridia; order Oscillospirales; family Acutalibacteraceae; genus UBA5905. The sequence continues at coordinate 5,347 of CAYSRL010000064.1, read as the reverse complement.
GGGCCCGTTCCAACCGCTTACGCACCGTGGCGTGGCTGATGTCCAGCACCGTGGCGATCTGTTTGTCGCTCAGTTGGTGATAGGCCCGCAATTCCAACACCGTCCGATAGATGTCCGGCAGACCGGCGATGATATCCGCCAATTCCTCCACGGCGATGTTCTCCAACATATCCGGGGTGGTGGACATCCTCCGCTCGATGCTGTCGTAACTGACACGGCTATCCGGCTTTTCCTTCCGCAGAATATCAATGGCGGCGTTTTCAGTAACTACAACGAGAAAACGCTTGGTTTTGTGACAGTCCACGTCCTCAATTTTATAAAAACTATTGATGACTTTGATAAAAGACTCGTGAACGGCCTCCTCTGCCAGATGTTTGTTTTTGAGTATTTGATAAGCCACGTAATGCATCAGCGGAGAATACTGCAAATAGAGTTGCTTGAATTTATCCTGATCCTCTTGTGAACTCAACAAACTCAAGTAAAACAATACCATTTTCTTTCCTCCTCAAAGTGTTTTGTTTTCCGGGGGTAAATGCAAGAATTCCGCTGTGTGCGGTTACACAGCGGAAAAAGCAACGTAAAATAACAGACAAATCAATCCTCTTCCAACAATTTAGAGGGAGATATATTCAGCACCTTTGCCATCTTAAACAAGGTTTCAAGGGAAACGCCACGCACCGTTCCTGTGCCCTCTACCTGCCCCACAAAACTGACGCTTTTCCCGATCAGTTCGGCAAAATACTCTTGTGTAAAGCCGGCTTTTCTGCGGTAATAGGCAATCTTTAGTCCCAGGGTGATGTATTTGTCTGTAAATTCTGTTTTCATCCCATCACCTTCCTTCTACTGGTATTTTACCCAAAAGGTGAAAAGATTCGTATAAACAAGAATTGCATATTTATTTACTGAAAGTGAAAGATTTATTCTTTTGGGTGAAAAATCATTCACTGAAAAACAGAATATACCTGCGGCACCCTCTTTGTTGAAGGCGCCGCAGGTATAGTTACTTTATAAAACTATCGGTAACGAAAACCATACCGGAGAAGAGGCTCAGAGTCATACACACAGCCAGCAAGATCGAGATCCATTTTTTCATAGTATTCTCCCTTTCTTGATTTTGTTCAAGGGTTTGCCCATTATTTTATCACAAGTTCCACAAAAAGTAAACACACCGATGCATTTTTAGGATGATTTTTCATATCTGCTTATAAAAAAAGCACAAAAACAAGGCGACAACGGGTCTGTCGTCTCGCTTTTGCGCAAAAAAGGCTATCTACGAACCCGATCATAGATAGCCAGCCGTTTTGGAACCGATTTACGGAAACCTAATGTATGACACATTGATTTACCTTCATATACCGGTCATTCCTTAGTGTGAGGAGTTGACGGTCTCCTCACTAGAGAAGACGTGTGTTTATATGAAGGCCGGGGCCGCACTGCCGCAATGGGGGGCACAGACTTTCCTATGTGCGAAAGCAAGGTATCCATCGGAACCCATCAGACAGCCGGAAACAGCAACATCATTGTAACATCTCCGCCACCCATTTGTCAACCATAAGATGGGGAAAGCCCCACGGAATGCTCCGTGGGGCTTTCTTGGTGCATAGGATGGTGATCAACCCTGTGCGGTGTTATAGGTGCCGGATACAACGTCGCTGTAGATGACGATCGTCTGGTCACCGTTGCTCAGGACATAATAAGGACGGACCCAGACGGATGTAGTACACCTGGCCGGGGTTGACCGCCACAGGCAGGTCAAAGATCAGGGCCTGCCACGCTGAAGTGCTGCCAGAAAAGCAATCAGTTTACGTATTCTTATAGTAAGAGACCTGGTTCATTTCAGGAGTTTGATACTATTTCACAATGAGTCTCCTACCGTTTCATTGAATACGTTGCTGTAACAGTTGTAACTGGCGTCGCCGTAGATGATCTGCTCCCGGCCGTTTTCGTTCTCATAGACGTAATAGGGCCGGACGTAGATGATGGTATCCACCTGGGTGTCCGGGATGTCGATGACCCGCACCGCAAAGGAGAAGGTGTCCTCCTCTACATCGCACAGATATTTGGCGGTAACGTCTTTGGTCTTCTTATTATCCACGTCATCCCGTTCCATCGTTTCCGGATCAATGCTTGCATCGATGGATACGATGGCGCCGGCGTATTTCAGCGCATAGGTGGTATCCTCGTAGATCCAAGGCTTAACGGTTGCAGAACCGGCCACGTATTCCGTGGTGTTCACCGTTTGCGCCCCGGAGGCATCCACCGTGAAACGGAATGCCAGCGCTTTGGTGCCAAAGGCCGTGTCCCGTATGCTGGACTCACCGCCGGAGATTACCTCCTCCTGTACGATCGGCAAAACTTCGGCAACCTGAACCTGGTCCAGATAGGTGATCTCTGTCTCGCCGGTTCCGCCGCCGCAGAAGTTCAGCGTGGTGGAGGTGGAGGTGGCCACAAAGGACAGGGTCAGTTTGGTCCAGACGGTGTTGCTGTACCAGGTGTTGATCAACTTAGTGCCATTGGAAACGATCTGAATGTTCGTACCCTGCGCAATGGCTTTGAGGTAGAATGTCACTACATACTCGCTGTCCACAACCGTGGTAAAGGTCTGGCTCAGGGTGCTGTCCCAGTTGCCGCTTCCTTGCAGCAGCATACCGTAACTTCCTTCGTAAGCAGCGCTTTCGGAAATGGCCGAGTCTTGATAGACGTTCCAATAATCGGCGTTGCCGGTCTCAAAGTCGCCGTTGCGAAGGTATCCGTCGTCGCTGGCGACCGCCAACTTGACCAAGGTGACGTCATCCAAATACAGATCTTCCACCACACCGGTGCCGCCACCGCAGAAGTTTAAGAAGATGGTGCTGCCGGTGGGGGTGACGTTGTAACTCTGCTGAGTCCATTCGGTGTTCGTAAACCAACCGCCTTTTACCAAGTCTTCCTTGGTGGCGCCATCCTTGATCTGGATGTTGGCACCGCTCTGGTTTGCCTTGATGCGGAAGGACAGGTTGTAGGTATCGCCCGGTGTGACCGCAAAGGTCTGATAGGCCATACTGTTCCAGTTGCCCTCACCGATCAAATTCAGACCGTAACTGCCGGAATACGCTGCCTGTTCTGAGACAGACGTGGTGTTGTTGACGACCCATCCCTCAGTGTCACCGTTTTCAAAATCGCCGTTGGTGATGAGCGGTGTCGCCGTAATGGAAATGTCATCCAGCCACAACGTATCCGTTTCTCCGGTACCGCTGCCGCAGAAGTTTAAGAAAATGGCGGCGGTGTCGCTGGCGGTGGTGATCGTAAAGGTCAGTTTGGTCCATTCGGTGGCGCTGAAGTATTTGGTGGTAAAGGCGTCACCGCTGTTGAGGTTGTTCTTAATATGGATATTAACACCGCCGGAGATCGCTTTTGCCCAGATGGTGATGGTATAACTCTTGTTGGCCTCTACCAGCACTCTCTGAGTTAACAGGCTGTTCCAGTTACCGGGGCCGGAGATGACAACGCCGTATTGGCCGGTATGCGCTGCCTCAGTGCTGACCGCTGTTGACTCAAACGTGTTCCAGCCGTCTTTGGTGCCGACCTCGAAATCGCCGTTTTGTACCAGATTGTCCGTTGTCGCCATTACAGAGTTAATGCTCAGCGGGAGCAGACTGCATAAAAGAGCCAAGCAGGTCAAAACGGCCAAGATTTTACGCAATTTCATAATCATTCCCTCCTTTCTTTACCAGTCCATCGTGACATCGTTGGAATCATGCGGCGTATAGCTTTGGGAATAGATGTCACTGTAAACGATTATCTCTTCGCCATTGAAGAGATACACATAATAGGGACGGGCATAGATGAGGGTCTGATCGTGATGCAAGGGGATGTTGGTGATACGCACGGCGTAGGTGGCATAGGTGTCGGAGATGTCATAAGCGTATACCGCCGGCACATCGATCACATTGGCGCCGTTGGCATTTTCCAGTGTAAGCAGATCGGAATCTTCGCCTACGGTATGGCTGTTGGTCATCACCGCACCCATTCTCACCAGTTGATACGAAGTGTTATTGTTGGCTACGTTCACCGTGGCGTTGGTGCTGTCAAACAGCGTTTTGCCGCTGACAGCGGCACCCTCCATCTCCAGCGTAAAGCTGAAAGCAAGTCCCAGTTTTTGCTCGGTCATTTCCATTTTGCTGGTCTGACCGCCGGTGTGGAACAAGCGTGCTCTCGGCGCCTCGTCCACATAGGAGAGATAATCCAGGGCGTCCTGCAGTTCCACAGACAGTTGGGTGATCTCGTCCTTGGTGGCTCGCTCGTTCATCAGCAGATCTTCTGCCTCATCCCGGAGCGCATAGACACGGTCCAACGGCTCGCCGGCGGACTCTTCCCACAAGCGATCCACGTCCACCTGTGCAACCTGATCCACCAACGTATCCAGTTGATCAATGGCGTAGTTTTTGGTCAGTTCGGGATAGACGAAACTCACGGCATAGAATTGCCAGGAGGCGTGTTCCTGGTTGCCGGGATCCGGCAAGCGCTCCTTGCGGTAGCACTCGGGATAGACGCCGCAATTGACCGCTACGGTTTCAATAAAGTTCAGCAGGTAATCCTCACGGGATTCATTACCAATCGTATGATAATACATGATCTCCCAGGACAAGCCCTTACCGATAACGCTAACACCGCTGCCGGTTTCTCCCAGCGTGCCAGTGTCATAAAGCATCTCGAATCCGTAGAACGTATCGGAGGCGTACACACCGTACAGATCCAGCGTGTTCTGCAGAACCTCTTCGTCCATGGCGTACCATTCTGCCGCCATCGGAGCCAGATTCACCCAGCTGATGCCGGGGACAAAAACGCTGTTGTCGATGTCGTACAACTCGGCGTAGATCTCCACACCGTCGTATTCTACGATCAGATTTTCTTCGATGGCCGTGGCCAACGAGGCAGAAGCCGTGCTCCACTTGTTGGCAGAACTGGTATCGCCTCGTGCGGCAGCAAATGCACTCATTTCATACAGTACCTGAGAGGCAAACACATTGGTGATCAGGTCGTAAGCGTTCCACTTGCGGCCCTCACGGCTGTGCTCGAAATAAGGATTGCGGATCAAGCCGTTTTCACCCACGTATCCGTTATCCAAGTAATAGTTGGCGTAGGTGCAGATGACCGGATAGGATTCGTCAATGAAAATACGATTATCCTCATTGTCCAGACAGCCGGTGGCATACTGGTACCAAGCGTGGATGAACATATAGTTACCATCCGGTTGGATCTCCTCGGACCAGAAAGAGGCACCGCTGGTTTTGTACGCTTCAAAACTGGCTTCGCCGGATACGACGCTGTACTGATCGTCGGTGACGACAAAGGTGTTGTACTGATC
>CAYSRL010000063.1:0-7250 GCA_964433515.1 uncultured Ruminococcus sp. | reverse complement strand
GCAGACGCATCCGCATACACGCCCGCCGGGACAACGGCCGCAGACGGCGGTAATGCCCCGCAAAACAGCAAAAACGCACCCATTCCTCCCGGCGGTGAACGCCCCACACCGGGATGCCGGCGGCGGTCAGGTCGTTAAACAGCCGTTCCGGATAACCGCCCTCCGCCTCCACCCGCACCCAACCGGGGAACCAGCGAAACCAATTGGATAACATACCCTCACCTACCTGAATTCGATCCGTTGCAGAGGGCCCGATACCACCGCACCCTCCGCCGTCATACAGCCCATCTCCAACTCGCAACCGTACAGCACCACCTCGCCAAAGGCGGTACGCAAAGCGATATGATCCTCGGTATAGGCCGTTATCCCTCGACACCCCGACAAAAACACCCGGTTATGACCCTCCACCTCCATAAAAAAGCCGCCTGTCTTCTCCGCCATACGGCACCCCCCTATCTCCCCACAATGTATGCGCCGAATCAAAGATTCATACCCACCCGGCACAACTCATATACTGAACGGAAAGGAGGGATATGCCGTGTTTGTTCGCACCGTAACCAAACGGTCGGTCACCGCCCTGGGTACCGGGATCCTGCTGACGGCAGCCGGCGTACTGCTGCTGGCCTATCCCGATGCGGTGTCCACCGGCATCAGCCGAGGTATGGCGGTGTGCACCACGGTGGTGATCCCGACCCTGTACCCCTTTATGCTGTTAGCCGGTCTGCTCACCGATTCCTCCCTGTGCCGGTATCCGGGACGGTTTAGCTGCTGGCTGACCGGACGGCTGTTTGGGCTGCCGGGATGCTGTGGGCCGGCTATCCTGCTCGGTCTGGTGGGAGGATATCCCGCCGGGATGTTGGCGGCGGCACGGCTGTATCGGCAGGGAAGCATCACCCCGGAACAGTGGCGGCGGATGTCCGCCTTTTGCGTGGGCGCCGGACCGGGATTTATTGTTGGAACGATAGGCACCGGCCTGTTGGGAAGTGCCCGAGCGGGGGTGCTGTTGTATGCGGCGCAGACGGCGGCCTCGCTGGGGATCGGGATATGGCTTGGCCGGGGACACCGGCGGCAGACCGCCACGGCGCCGGCGCCGCCGCCCCAAAGGCCGATGGCGGAGATGGTAGCGGACAGTTGCCGGGCACTGCTCACCATGTGCGGATTTGTGGTGGCGGCGGCAATGGTGCTATCCCTGACAGAAGCCATCGGGTTGGCACGGATGGTGGCGCAGGCCACCGGATGGGATGCCGCCGGGGTATCCGCCGGGTTGGCGGGGATATTGGAGGTCAGTTGCGGGTGTATGGCGGCGGCAGGCATGCCGGCGGCAACCGTGTGGCTGAGTCTGATGCTTAGTTGGGGTGGGCTGTCGGTGCAGGGGCAGTTGGCCGCCGCCCTTCCGGAGCAACGGTTGCTGACCCCCCGGTTTTGGGGATGGCGTATCGTTCACGGAGCGGTCAGCAGCGGGGTGACGCTCCTTCTGTTTCGTCTGTTCCCGGTCAGTCTGCAAACGGTGGGCGGAGCACCGTCAGCCATACCCTATTCCGTGTCGGCGCAAGGGTCGGTGATGCTGTTATTCCTGACTTTTTTGGCAATGTTGTATTTTTCTCAAAAAAAGACTGGAAATGCCGGATAAGATGTGGTATACTGGTGGACGTAACGAAAGAGGTGACCGCCGATGCGCCGCAAACTGTACGGAAACAACATCCAGCCCTGCTGTGAATACTGTGCCCACGCCCGCCGTGCCGCCGACGGTCGGGTGATGCTGTGCCGCCGCCGGGGCATTGTCCCGCTGTATCACAAATGCCGGAAGTTTAAATACGACCCCCTCAAACGGATCCCTTTCCGTCAGCCGGCTCTGCAAAAGTATCGACCGGAGGAATTTATTCTGTAACGACGAAAATTTATGGATTTTTTCCGGATTTCCTCTTGACATTCCGCAAACGGTTTGTTATAATACCCCTCGTTGCAGAGATATGCGGCTGTAGCTCATCTGGTAGAGCGCCACCTTGCCAAGGTGGAGGTAGCGAGTTCGAGCCTCGTCAGCCGCTCCAAAACAGAAAGACCGACCTTTATGGTCGGTCTTTTTGTTTTGCGATTGATGGGTAAGTGAAGAACTCGACAAATTCGTCCGCAGGACGAATTTTAGGTTTTCCGCCAGGAAAACCAGAGTTCAGAGCCGTCCAATAACTGCACCGCACTAGAGGCGTGGTGTCTTTTTTTGCGGCTTAACAGAGTCTGTACGCACTTCCGGTTGCGCACACAAATACGGCCGGTCTCGCAAAGCGAGATGGCGGTTGTCTAAACCGCCAAGGACGTATTTGGCGACTTGGCAAAGCCAATGTTGACTTGGCGAAGCCAATGTCGACTCGTCAGCCGCTACAAACAGGACGGCTCGATGGTCGGTCTTTTTGTTTTGCGAAATTCTTGCGGGTGATTTATGAATCACCCCTACAAGCCCTATCGCACGAATATAGCCGTTTTTGCCTCCGGCAACACCTCATCCGTCACCTACGGTGACACCTTCCCCTCAAGGGGAAGGCTACTAAGAAATCCGGAGCCTCGTTACAACTCCCTCCGTCTTTCGCCTGCGGCAAAATCCACCTCCCTCAATGAGGGAGGCACGCCACCTGACGGCGGCTAAAATCGGGAGGGCGCAAAGGCCCTCCCCTACGATGGCGGTTTGGGTTTGTGCGAGGGCTGGCGGGACGATGGGGGCATCGCCCCCTACGGATTCTATTCGACCTAAGAGCGGGGGCGATCCTCTGCCCTACTGTTTCTGTTGGAGTCGATTCGAGGTTTCCACCTTTCCACCCGTTTTGTCAACAAAAGTTTGCGTTGTTGTTAAAAAATCGTTCATATTTCTTGAAAAATACAAGAAATATCGCAAATATTGCAACTGAAAGTTGCAAAAAACAGTATTTTCCTCTTGCATTTCCGGTATAATGGGTGTATGATGTACTGGACGGCCACGGCGCCGTCATATATAATGTTGTATAATGTATTAGGAGGCTTATTATGACGATTGGTGAAAAGATTACCGTGCTGCGTAACGCCGCCGGTATGTCCCAGGACGCTCTGGCAGATAGCCTGTCGGTGTCCCGTCAGTCCGTGTCCAAGTGGGAGGCGGACCAGGCTCAACCCCAAATCGATAAAGTGATGCAACTGTGCAAACTGTTCACCGTGTCCGCCGACGTGCTGTTGGACGACGACAAGAAAGTGGACCGTGCCCCCGCCGGCACCGCCCCCAAACTGAAATATTTCGGCACCGACGGCTTCCGTGGCGAGGCCAACTGCAACCTGACCTCTATGCAGGCCTATAAGGTGGGTCGGTTCCTGGGCTGGTATTTCTCCTCTCCCCTCTCCGGGTGTAAGGACGAAAACTATCGCCCCCGCATCGTCATCGGCAAAGACACCCGCCGCAGCAGTTATATGCTGGAATATTCCATCGTGGCGGGCATCACCGCCAGCGGTGCGGATGCCCATATGCTGCACGTGACCACCACCCCCAGCGTGTCCTATGTGACCCGCACCGACGAGTTTGACTGCGGTATTATGATCACCGCCAGCCATAACCCCTTCTACGACAACGGCATCAAGGTCATCAACCGCTACGGCGAAAAACTGGACGATGCCACCACCGCCCTGATCGAGGCCTATATCGACGGCAATCTGGGGATGCTGGGTGTCGAGGGCGAGGATCTGCCCCTGGCAAAGCGGGAGAAGATCGGCTGTATCATCGACTATGTGGCCGGCCGCAACCGCTATGTGGGATATCTCATCTCCATCGCCTCCAACTCCTATAAAAAACTGCGCATCGGTCTGGACTGTGCCAACGGCGCCTCCTGGATGATCGCCAAGGCGGTATTTGACGCTCTGGGCGCCCAGACGGTGGTGATCGGCGACCAACCGGACGGCCTCAACTGCAACAGCGGTTGCGGTTCCACCCACATGGAGAAGTTGTGCGAACTGGTCAAAGAGCAGAAACTGGATGTGGGCTTTGCCTTTGACGGCGACGCTGACCGTTGCCTTGCCGTGGATGAAAACGGCAACGTGGTGGACGGCGATGCTATGATGTATATTCTGGGCCTGCGGCTGAAAAACCGGGGTATGCTCAACAAGGATACCGTGGTGGCCACCATCATGTCCAACAGCGGCTTCTTCGCCAGTCTGAAGAAGGCCGGTATGGACGTGGATCAGACCGCCGTGGGCGACCGTTTCGTGTATGAGTCCATGCAGAAAAACGATTTCAGCCTGGGCGGCGAGCAGTCCGGTCACATCATTATGAAAAAATACGCCACCACCGGCGACGGCATCCTCACCGCCATTATGATCGCTGAGGAGATGTGCGACCGCAAACTGAGCCTGTCCAAACTGGCCGAGCCGGTGACCCTGTATCCCCAGTATCTCAAGAACCTGCGGGTCAAGAGCAAAGAGGCCGTGATGAACGACCAGGCGGTGCTGGATGCTCAGGCCGAGGCCGAGAAACTCATCGCCGGCAACGGCCGCACCCTGCTGCGCCAGAGCGGCACCGAGCCGGTCATCCGGGTGATGGTGGAGGCGGAGACCGCCGAACTGTGCGAGAAATACGCCGCTATGATTGCGGACGTTATCCAGGAAAGGGGTCATTGCGTTGAATAAGTTGGTCAAGACCGCCGACCTGTACGATTGTCAGGTCCCCTATTTGAAAGAATTGTTTGAGTCCTGTGAATACCCCTGGGAAATGCTGCCCAAGATCAAAGAGTGGATCCTCGGGCTGATCGAGGCCGGTCTGCCGGAGTTCACCGAACTCAAGCCCGGCGTCTGGGTGGGCAAGGACGTGAAGATCGCCGACTATGTGACCATCGAGGCACCCGCCATCATCGGTCACGGCACCGAGATCCGTCCCGGCGCTTATATCCGGGGCAGTGTCATCACCGGCTCCGGTTGTGTGATGGGCAACTCCAGCGAGTTCAAAAACTGCATCTTGCTGGATAAGGTGCAGGTGCCCCACTACAACTATGTGGGCGACTCGGTGCTGGGCAACAAGGCCCATATGGGCGCCGGCACCATCTGCTCCAACCTCAAATCCGACGGAAAGCCGGTGGTTGTCCACGGTGACCAGGATCATATCACCGGTCTGCGGAAGATCGGCGGCATCCTGGCGGACGGCGCCGACGCCGGCTGTGGCTGTGTCATCAACCCCGGCACGGTCATCGGCAAAGGCACCACCATCTATCCCCTGACCTCCCTGCGGGGTGTGTATCCCGCCGGTTGCATTGTCAAAGCCACTAATACTGTTGTTGAGAGAAAGGAAAATGCGTAATGAAGTACATTGTTGTCAACACCTATGACGAACTGAGCAACAAGGCGGCCGACCTCATCGCCGCCCAGATCCTGGTAAAACCCCACTGCGTGCTGGGTCTGGCCACCGGCTCTTCCCCCGTGGGCACCTATAAGCGCCTGATCGAGGATAACCGGGCCGGCAAGATCGATTTCTCCACCGTCACCAGCGTCAACCTGGACGAGTATGTGGGTCTGGACGGCTCCAACGACCAGAGTTATCGCTATTTTATGAACGACAACCTGTTTGACCACGTGAACATCGACAAGCAGAAGACCTTTGTGCCCAACGGCTGCGCCGCCGACCTGGCCGCCGAGGGCGAGGCCTATGACAAGATGATCAAGGAGTTGGGCGGCATCGACCTGCAACTTCTGGGTATCGGTCTGGACGGTCACATCGGCTTTAACGAGCCGGACGCCTATTTCACCGGCCCCACCCACGAGGTGAAACTGGACGAGTCCACCATCGAGGCCAACGCCCGGTTCTTCGCCAGCAAGGAGGAGGTGCCCACCACCGCCATCACCATGGGTATGCTGTCCATTATGCAGGCCAAGAAGGTGCTGCTGGTGGCCAACGGCGCCGCCAAAAAGGCCATCGTGGAAAAGGCTTTCTTCGGCCCCATCGACCCCCAGGTGCCCGCCTCCATTCTGCAGTTGCACCCCGACGTGACGGTCATCTACAGCGAGAACTAATAGCAAAACAGCAAAGGAGCCTACCCGACCGGGTAGGCTCCTTTTTTTCGTGGATAGCCGTTAGGCGTTGGAGTCCAGAACCACCTGGCAGGAGGTGGCGTCGGTATCGAAATAGACGGTGATCTGCTCACCCTCCACCTCGACGATGTAATAGGGGCGGGCATAAATGGTGCGCTCCAGGGCGCTGTCCGGGATATTGATGATGCGGATAGAGAAAGCGGTATAATCGGTATCGTAATCACACAGATACACGACCGGAACGTCCATAACGGTAACACCGTTAACCGCATCCTGAGTGAAGTCGGTCGTACCAACGGCATCGCTATTGGTCACCACAGCGCCCATACCCACCAATTTGCAGGTCTGACCCAGATAATTGACGGTGGCATTGGTGAGGTCAGCCACATTGCCCTTTGCGGTGGTGACCCCTTCCGCCTCCAACTGGAACCGGAACGCCAAGCCGTTGCCGTTTTCGGTGTCCATCACGCTGTGGGCGATGTTAGCGGCATACAGATCCTTAGGGTTGACGCAATTGTAGTGCCATGTGGCGTCGGTGAGGTTGGTATTACTAGAGGAGATGGTGATGTTCGCCTTGTCTGTTTCACTGCCGCCGTAATACACATCGGTCAGGCTGGTGCAATTGTAAAACGCATACAAGCTGATGTCGGTGACGCTGTCACCGATGGTTACCGAGGTCAGGCTGGTGCAACCGGAAAACGCATCAACGCCGATGGTGGTGACGCCGTCACCGATGGTCACCGAGGTCAGGCTGGTGCAACCCAAAAACGTAGCATAGCCGATGGTGGTGACACTGTCCGGGATGGTCACCGAGGTCAGACTTTTGCAACGGGAAAACGCATAAATGCCGATGGTGGTGACACTGTCCGGGATGGTCACCGAGGTCAGGCTGGTGCAATTGTAAAATGCATAATCCCCGATGGTGGTGACGCTGTCCGGGATAACTAATTTTGTGACTAGTTTATTATTCAAATACAGATTTCCAGCATAATACAAAGGATTCGCAGCAACATCGCCGAAATCAATGCCGCACCACGCCACCAGATCGGTGATATACACTTTAGTCAGGCTGGTGCATTCGTAAAACGCAGACCGGCCGATGGCGGTGACGCTGTCCGGAATGGTCACCGAGGTCAGGCTGGTGCAATACCAAAACGCAGAATTGCCGATGGTGGTGACCGGATAGATGCCCAAAGTGCTGGGGATGGTGATGGCGCCGCCGG
>CAYSRL010000062.1:0-7556 GCA_964433515.1 uncultured Ruminococcus sp. | reverse complement strand
TAGGTGGGGATGGGATACTGGAAGCCACGGCCGTTGGCGTCGCCCTCGATCATAATCTCGATGAAGGCCTTGTTGACCATATCCATCTCTTTCTTACAATCGCCGTATTTGAAATCCATCCGCTTGCCGCCCACGATGGCGTATTCATCCTCCAGGTCGTGGGGAACGGTCCAGTCCAGAGTGATGTTGGAGAAGGGAGCCTGGGTGCCCCAACGGCTGGGGGTGTTCACGCCGAACACAAAGGACTCGATGCACTTCTTCACCTGGTCATAGGACAGGTCATCCACCTTAACGAAGGGGGCCAGATAGGTGTCGAAGGAGGAGAATGCCTGGGCGCCCGCCCACTCATTCTGCATAATGCCCAGGAAGTTGACCATCTGGTTGCACAGGGTGGCCAGGTGGCTGGCAGGAGCCGAGGTGATCTTGCCGGGAACGCCGCCCAGACCCTCTTCGATCAGTTGTTTCAGCGACCAACCGGCGCAGTAACCGGTCAGCATAGACAGGTCGTGAATGTGGATGTCCGCATTCTTGTGGGCGTTGGCGATCTCGTCGTCGTAGATCTCGCTCAGCCAATAGTTGGCGGTGATGGCGCCGGAGTTGGACAGGATCAGACCGCCCACCGAATAGGTGACGGTGGAATTCTCTTTCACACGCCAGTCAATGTTCTTAACGTATTTGTCCACCAGTTCCTTATAGTCCAGAATGGTGTTCTTCATATTGCGGAGTTTCTCACGCTGACGGCGGTACAGGATGTAGGCCTTGGCCACATCCGCATAACCGGCCTGGACCAGAACGGTCTCCACGCTGTCCTGAATATCCTCCACGGCGATAATGCCGTCCTCCACCTTGGGCTCAAAGTCGGAGGTGACCTTCAGCGCCAGAAAATCAATGATGTTGTCATTATACTGCCGCTCGCAGGCATCAAAAGCCTTTTTGATAGCGTCGGAAATCTTGGCAATGTCAAAATCCGTTACTTTGCCGTCTCGTTTGTTTACACGATACATACACATCTCCCTCTCTTTTTTCTTTTTATCAATACCTTAACAACCACGGAGCTGAGCCGCCGGAATAAACTCCCGGACGGCGGCCAGCAGATGCTCCATCTCCTCGAGGGAGAAGGGGTGGAACCCCTCACCCAACAACTGGCCGGAATCCACAAAGCGTTGAATATAATAGGCGGGCACATCCCCAAGCCATTGTCCGATCCGGACAAAGTCCTCTGGGGTGTGGAGGCCCCCCACGGCGGTGGTGCGGAATTCGTGGGGGATCCCGCTCTCCTGCAGGATGCAGACCGAGCGGGCATACACCGCCGGGTCGGTATCCGAGCCGGTGGCGGCGGCATAGCCATTCGGGGAAGACTTGATATCCATGGCTACGTAATCCACCAGCCCCTCTGAGAGCAGATCCGCCAGACGGTCCGGCAGACTGCCGTTGGTGTCCAGTTTGACCGCATATCCCAGCGCCCTTATCTCCCGCAGGAAATCCGCCAGATCCGGCTGTAGCAACGGCTCGCCGCCGGTGACACAGACCCCGTCCAGAACCCCACGCCGTTTCCGGAGGTATTCCATCACCTCGTCATAGGCGTTTTGCTCTGCCATCGGGGTGCGAACCAGACCCGCATTGTGGCAGAAAGGACACCGCAGATTACAGCCGCCGATGAACACCGTGCAGGCGGTCTTTCCCGGAAAATCCAGCAATGTTAACTTTTGATAGCCCTGGATGTTCATAGGCGCAGGTATCCTCTCTTTTTGTGTGCCTTGTCAGTATAGCACACCCTTTGTGGCTTGTCAACACCAAAAACACAATATATTGTGGTTTTTTCAAATAATTTTTGCAAAATTTTTCCATATATTGTTTTACCGTAATAAAGCAAAAGGACAAGATCTTGCGGCAAAAACCCCCACAAACCCACTCAGATCAAGGGTTTGCGAGGGTTTTAGCGGTAAAAAACGACGGTGTCTTTCGACACCGCCGTTGTGGCTGTATAATTTTTGCACCACTATATATTGTGGTAGGCACCACTAGATGTTGTGGTGAGGCTCGGCGGGACGCCAAGGGCCTTTCCCCCTGGGGAGCCTATTCCGGCCGTCCCGTCAACTCCGCCAACCGCTTACGGATGGCGGCTTCTGCCGCCGCCGGGTCGGTGTGGGGCAGGGTCACCTGCTCCATAGGACAATAGCCGTTCCCCGCCCGGTTGCGGATGGCGGGAACCAGAGCGCCATAGGCGGCGGGGATGCCGTGGGCGGTCAGCAGGTCATAGGCCGGCCGGCTCATCACCCCGCCATACACCGCCGTGACCCCCAACCGCAGATAGAGGAAGGCGGCCGCCTTCCCCACCACCCGGTCGGCGGCGGCAAACCCGGCAAAGGAAACGCCCCCATCCAGCCACCCCAAAAGGGGCGCCACCCCCCGGCGGGTATCGGTGTGGCACGCTTCCCCCTTGCACACCGCCACGGTGTAATCCCCGGCGGTCAACAGGCTTTTTGCCCGCTCCAGATCGGTCATCGGTCAGCCCTCAAACCGCTTTGCCACCTCTTTGAGCAAAGCGGGGACATCCAGATGCTGGGGGCAGGCATCGGCACAAGCGCCGCAACCAATGCAGGCGGCAGCGCCGTTGTTCTCTTTCACAAGATTGTCGTAATAGGTGGAGGCCGGCGTCCACACCGAACTGTCCCAGCCCTTGCCCGCACCGCCGTAGATCTGCTGATCCTCGTTGTAGAGGGCGAAGCACCGGGGAATGGGGATGGACATCGGGCAGTCGGTGACGCAATAGGCACACCCGGTACAGGGGATGCTCTCCTGCCCCCGCAAAATGGCGGCGACCTGCCGCAACAGGGCGTGATCCTCCTTACTCAGCAACACCGGGTCGGCGGCGGTGGCAATATTGTCCAACATTTGCTCCCGGTTGCTCATACCGCTGAGCACCGTCATCACCCCGGGCAACTCCATCACAAACCGGAGCGCCCAGGAAGCAGGGCTCCAATCCGGGTGGGCGGATTTCAGCAAAGTTTCCGCCTGTTCCGGTAGGTTGGCGAGGGTGCCGCCCTTCACCGGCTCCATCACAATAACCGGCTTTCCGTGGCGGCGGGCGGTCTCATAGCACAGCCGGGACTGGACATCCTCACTGTCCCAGTCCAGATAGTTGAGTTGCAACTGGACAAACTCCATTTCCGGGTGCTCGGTCAGCACCCGGTCCAGAAATTCCGCACTGTCGTGGAAGGAAAAGCCGATGTGTTGCACTAAGCCCTGCTTTTTCTTGCGGGCAAGCCAGTTGAAACAGTCAAGGCTCGTGTATTTCTCGTAATCGTTGCGGTCGATGGCGTGGAGCAGGTAATAATCGAAATACTCCACCCCGGTGCGCCGAAGCTGTGCGGCAAACACCGTGTCCCGCTCCTCCAAGGAGTTGAAAAAGCCGGAATGGAGTTTGGTGGCTATGGTGAATCGGTCCCGGGGATAGCGGTTGGTGAGGATCTCTTTCACCGCCGACTCGGACTGTTCGCCGCAATACATCAAGGCGGTGTCGAAATAGGTGCCGCCCGCCTCCATAAAGCGATCCGCCATCTCACAGCACAGGGGGATATCCACCCGCCCGCCATCCATCGGCAGCCGCATCAGGCCAAAACCCAGAGATTTGTCGCTCATAGTCACACCTCACGTCTTGCAGAACTTCATCATCAGATTATGGGGCAACAGTTTTGCCAGCACCCGATACACCTTAAACAGCAGTTTGGGGGTATAGACACACCGCCCCTTGGCGGCGGCCAAAACCGCCCGGTCGGCAACCGTGTCCGGGTCGCTGTAAGGCAGGGTCTTGAACATGGGGGATCGGCCCGCAATGTTGGCCACATCCAGAAACTCGGTCTTCATCGGGCCGGGACACACCGCCGACACGTTGACCCCCAGCGGTTTCATCTCCTCCCGCAGACCTTTGGTGAAACTCATCACATAGGCCTTGGTGGAGGAATAGACGGTCATCCGGGTGTTGGGGCAGAAAGAGGCGATGGAGCACACGTTCAGCACAAAGCCGCCCCGCTCCATATAGGGGAGCACCACCGTGGTGACGGCGGTGAGCGCCCGGCAGTTGAGATCCACCATCCGGCTCTGCACCGGCCAGGTGCTGTCCGCCACGTTGTCCAGTTCACCCAGGCCGGCGTTGTTGATAAGAATTTTCACCCCGGCCTTTTCCGCCGCCAGTTTCTCAGCCAGGGCATCGTAACTGGCGGGGTCCACCAGATCCAGAGGCAACACCGTCACCGGCACCGGACTGCCCTCGGCCATCTCCTCCAGCCGCTCTTTGCGGCGGGCGATCAGCCAGATGCCGTCCAAATCGGGATAGCGGGCGGTCAGACTTTGGAAAAAGGACCGACCCAAGCCGGCAGAGGCTCCGGTCAAAATCGCAATACTCATAAAAACACTCCTTCATATGGGAACAGCAGGCACCAAACGGCGCCTGCTGTTGCCTTGTTCGTTGTTCCTCACTGAGAGGGCTCCGTGATCACCGGTGAAATCCTGCCGCTAAAACCGGCGGAAAACCGGCCGCCGAGAAAGCGGCTGAAACAGAGATCGGTGATTACAGCATTACGACCACTCGGTCCAATAGACGATGCTGGAGGAGGTCAGCGCCACCTTGGCGGTCGCATCCGGCACATCGAAGGTAAAGGACTTGGTCTTGTTCTTCTTGGTGTCGATGACGCCGATGTAGATGGTGCCAACTTCCAGGCTGTTGCCCTCTGCATCGTAGCAGGTGTACTTGACGTAGTTGGTCTCCTCGGTGATCCAGTTGCTGGTATAGTTGCGGAAGGTCAGGGTCACGGTGCGGTCCACAATAGAGGCCTCATACACACGGATACGGTTCTTCTGCTTGGTCACGTCGATGTCGGTGCCGACGGCGGGCAGTTCCACCGGGTTGGCATCGCACCAGCCGGAATAATAGTTCTTGCTGGTGATGGCGCCATACACGGTCACCTGGGCGCCGGAAGCATCCTCATAAATGTAATAAGGACGGGCATAGACCAGGGTCTTATTGGCGGTGGTGGGAATGTTGATGATGCGGACGGCAAACTGCACCTGGGTGTCATCCCACCCAAACAGTTTCTTCGCCTCTACGTCCTTCAGACGGTCGCCGGTAACATTCTCGATCACCATAGCGTTGGGGTCAACGCCGGTCTCCGCCTGGTTGGTGACGATGGCGCCCATCTTCACCAAGTTGTAACTCTCCAGATCCACGGTCACCTTACCGCTTTGGAACGTCCGGTTGCCGACAATGGTCAGATCCTGAACATTCATCGTATACAGGAAGGCCAGACCCAGACCGGTCTCCTCCTCTTCGGTGATGCTGTTAAGCACCTCGGAACTCATAACGGTGTCAGCGGCGCTGACCGGAACGAACAGAGCCGCCAGCATCAGCAGGGATAACAGCAGAGAAATTGTCTTTTTCATAGTTCTTCTCCTCTCATTTGCGCTTATCAAGACCATTCGGTCCAATAGACGATCTTAGAATCAATGAGTTTTACCTCAACGGTGCCGGCAGGCAGGGTGACAGTTTCGCTGATGCTCTCGCCCACCTCCAGGCAACCCAGATAAATATAGCCGAAATACTCGCCCTGTCCGGTCAATTCCTTGCCGTCCTTATCGTAGCAGGCGTATTTTACCCAGTCGGTCTCCTCGGTGATCCAGTTGCTCGACTCGTTCTTGATGGTGATGGACATTATTCCATCTTTCAGATCGATAGCCGAAATACGCAGACGACCCTTTAACTTGTTCACGTCCACGTCGGTGCCCACGGCGGGCAATTTCACCTCGTTCACCACGGTGGGAGCCACCGTAGTGGTGGTGGTGGCTTGGGTGGTTGTGGTCGTGGTGGTCGTGGTGGTCTCGCCCTTCTTTGTGGAGGACGTGGCGGTGGTCTCACCCTTTTTCGTGGTCTTGGTGGTGGTGTCATTGCCGAACACCTGGCCCCAATCCACCACGTTGTCGGTTATCTCAGTCTGAGTTTTTTTTGTGGAACCGGTGGTTTTGGCGGCGGAGGTTCCGGAATCCTTGGTGGATGCGGTGGTTCCTTCCGCCTTGGAGGCAGAGCCCTCTGCCTGCGTGTTGCCGGTTCCGTCAGAGGAGCCGCTCTCCCCATTGGCGGCGGAGCCATCCCCCTCGGTGGTGGCGGCAGCGCCGTTTTCTGTGGTGGAGGTGCTCTCATCCCCATCGGTGGTGTCGCCGCCGTCTGTGGTGGAGGTGTCCGGGTCCGTGACGGGGTCTGTATTCTCGTTGCATCCGTTGCAGGCGGTCAGCGAAAAGGCCAACGCAACGCATAGCAACCATATCCACATACGTTTCACTTTTGATCTCCTTTCTATTAGGGGAATACCATATCAATCATAGTATACCAAGAATTTCCCGGTCTGTCAATTACTTATATTTGGTAAAAGAAAAAGCAGATGGCAAGCATCTGCTTTTTCCGGTTATTCATAGTCTTCCCACTCGGTCCAATAAATGATCTGGGCGTCGAGGATCTTTATTTCAACGGTGCCGGCAGGCAACTGGAACGAAAAGGTTTCGCTGGAGTTGGCGGAACTCATATCCGGCAACTGCAACTCCTCCTCCGTCAACAGCGTTCCGTCAGCATCGTAACACCCCAACGTGACGGTGCTCGTATTCACGGCGTCGGTCATAACCATCCACTCGTCCAACTCGTCCACGATCTCAATATACACCGTTTCACACAGCACGGCCGTATCGCCCACCGTTATGCGGCCCTTTCCGTCAACGTCGGCGCCGTAAAAGGGGAGTTTGACATCCAGATTTTTCGCCTGGAGGGCATAACTGGTGCTGTCAATGGCGCCATACAGGGTTATCCGCTCACCGCCATAGGTGATCTCCACATAAGGCCGGGCATACACCAACCGCTCCTCCTGCACAAAGGGGATGTTGGTGATCCGCACCGCAAACACACAGGAGGTGTCAGCAACCTTATACATTTTTGCCGCCCGGATATCCCGGATGGCCACAAATTCGCTGTTGGCGGTTTCCATACCTTCCCGAGTAAACAAGGAGGCGTCACAGCCGATCTTTTTCTGGTTGGTCACCACCGTGCCGATGCGGGTGATGGGACAATCCTCGCCGTTATAAGACAGGGTGGCGTTGGTCAGGCTGGTGCTGTTGGTATAGGTCTTGGCCACGCCGTTAGCCTGCAGCGTGAAACAGAAGGCCAAGCCCCAGCCGGACAGGTTGCTGTCGGTGACGCTGTACTGCACCGGGTCGTTATAGGCATCGGTGGTCAGCACCGCAGACCCCGTATCCCCCGCCGAAACCGGCGGCACAAACAAACTCGTCAGCACCAGCAGGGACAACAATAAGGCGAATCGCTTTTTCATAATTACCCTCCTTGTGTTGGAGCAAAATAAAGGGGCATATATGTCTATTATAAAGGAGAATTGAAAATCTGTCAAATGATAATTGCGGAGAGAGGGAACACAAAGCAAAGACCCTGCAACCGTGGTTGCAGGGTCTTGCTTATGAGGAAAACCTACGCAGGGATATTATCCGTCATATTTCTCGTCAGA
>CAYSRL010000061.1:0-7718 GCA_964433515.1 uncultured Ruminococcus sp. | reverse complement strand
CTGGCCACTATCAAGCGCCTGATCCCCTACAAATAATTGATCGCTATAGACGGAGGTAAAGTAAATGGCTCGTATTAAAGGCGCTATGATGACGCGCAAAAGAAGAAAGAAAGTTCTGAAACTGGCGAAAGGCTATTTCGGTGCTAAGTCCAAACTGTTCAAGACCGCTAAAGAAGCGGTTATGAAGTCCGGTCAGTATGCGTATATTGGCCGTCGGCAGCGCAAGCGTGATTTCCGCCGCCTGTGGATTGCCCGTATCAATGCCGCCGCTAAACTGAACGGCATGAACTATTCCACCTTTATGAATGGCCTGAAGAAGGCCGGTATTGCGATGAACCGCAAGATGCTGGCTGAGCTGGCTGTTTCCGATGCGGCCGCTTTCACCGCTCTGACCGAGAAGGCTAAGAAGGCTCTGGAGAAATAAAAAGATAGAATTGCGTCCGGCGGGTCACCGTCGGACGCATTTTTCGTGAGAGGAGGGGCGGTTATGACCGTCACCAGCAAAGATAATCAGTGGGTCAAAGAATGGCGGGGACTCTGCGATTCTGCCAAAAAACGGCGGGAGAGCGGTCTGTTTGCCGTGGAGGGCGCCCGTCTGTGCGGGGATGCTCTGCGCTCCGGCATCGGTATCAAAGCGGTGCTGTATACCGCTTCGGCGTTGGCGATCTACACCGATATCGTGGGGCCGTTGATTGCGGCGGCGGACACGGCGGTGGAGATAAGTCCGGAGATCTCCCGCTATATGGGAGACACGATGAACCCCCAAGGTGTATTTTGTATTGCAAAAACCCTTGACAATTCGCTTATAATAGATAAAATAGATATAATAGGGATTTATAGTGCTCTGGAGGATATTCAAGACCCGGGTAATCTGGGCACGATCATCCGTACCGCCGAGGCACTGGGATTATCCGGTCTGTTGTTGTCCGATGGCTGTTGCGACGTGTATAACCCC
Source organism: uncultured Ruminococcus sp. (assembly GCA_964433515.1). Classification (GTDB taxonomy): domain Bacteria; phylum Bacillota; class Clostridia; order Oscillospirales; family Acutalibacteraceae; genus UBA5905. The sequence goes on along the minus strand of CAYSRL010000061.1, from coordinate 6,763 downwards.
AAGGTGCTGCGCAGCAGTATGGGCGGCGTGTTCCGTATGCCGCTGATGCGGGTAGGGAATATGACCCAGACGGTGACCGCCTTGCAAGAAAAAGGCTTGACCGCCTATGCTTGCGTGGTGGAGGCCACCGCCACCCCGATTACGGAGGCCGGGTTTGGGCCCGGGTCGGTGGCGGTCATCGGCAACGAGGGCAACGGCCTGAAACCGGAAACGGTGGAGGCCTGTCGCCAAACGGTGACCATTCCGATGACCGGCCGTGCCGAATCCCTCAACGCCTCGATGGCGGCGGGCATCATCCTGTGGGAGATGACCCGTTCGAAATAAACGGAGTAAGGGGGAGTGAGGATGGACAGCCGACTGTACTGGATATGGTTGCAACAGGTGTTGCCGGCCGGCAGTCCTGCTGTGGGCGATTTGCTGGATGCCTTCGGTCACGCCCGCTCGATTTACGAGGCAACCCCCGACCGGCTGGAAAAAGCCGGGATGACCAAAGAACTGTGTGAGTGTCTGTCGGATAGATCCCTGGATACCGCCCGCCGTATTTTGGATCGGGTGCTGGAGTTGGGCGATTGGGTGCTGACTCCGGAGGATGCTCTGTATCCTTTGTGCCTGCGGCATATGTCCGGTTGCCCGGCGGCGCTGTATGCCCGGGGTGTGATGCCGGATCTGGACAGCACCCCGGCGGTGGCCGTGGTGGGCACCCGCCACGCCAGCCGTAACGGATGGCAGGAGGCCCACGCCTTGGCGGCGGGTCTGGCCGCCGGCGGTATGGCGGTGGTCAGCGGCGGTGCGGTGGGCATCGATGCCGCCGCCCATAGCGGAGCCATCCGGGCAGGGGGCACCACCATTGTGGTGATGGCGTGCCCGCTGAATGAGAATTACCCGGCGGAGAATGCCGACCTGCGCCGACAGGTGGTGGAGAATGGCGGTCTGTTGCTCTCTGAGTTTCCGCCGGATGAGCCTTACAAATGCGATTTTCATATCCGTAACCGCCTGATGGTGGGACTTAGCCAAGCGGTGTGCCTGGCGGAAACACCCACCCGGAGCGGTGCCCGGATCACCGCCCGTTTGGCCCGGGAACAGAACCGGGAGGTGTTTGCTCTTCCTGGTGCCTTGTCCGGACATCTCCACGATGGGGCGCACAAGGAGATACAGAGCGGCGCCACGCTGGTTATCCGGGCCACGGATATCCTGCGGGAATACGCTCCGCTGTTCCCCGGTGTGCTGGATCTGGAAACCGCCGAAACGGTGCAGAAACAAACGGAGGGGGTCAACATATCCCCGCCCGAAAAAACCAAGAAATCCGATAAACCTCGCCGCAAACGGAGCGGAAAGAAAAAAGAGGAGCCTGTGGCGGTAGAGATTCCGGCCGGAGAGCCGATGCGCTGTCCGGACACCGCCTCAGCAGAAGCAAAGCGGGTCTATGATGTGCTGACCGATCGGTTTGTGCCGGTGGATGAGCTGGCTGTGGCGGCGGATATGCCTATACCGGTTCTGCTGGCGGCGTTGACCGAACTGGAGATGTACGGCTGTGCCCAAAACGGCGCCGGCCAACAATATAAGCGTTGTTGATTATGAGTTTTTCTCTTGATATAGAAAGGATGGTCCTGTGATGGCAAAATTGGTGATTATGGAGTCCCCTGCAAAGGCAAAGACGGTGAAAAAATACCTGGGCGGCGACTATGAGGTGGTGGCCTCGATGGGTCACATCCGTGACCTGCCCAAGACTCTGTTGGGTGTGGACGTGGATAACGGTTTTAAACCCCGGTATGTGGATATTCCTGGCAAGACAGCCCTTATCCGCCAACTTAAAGAGATGGCGAATGCCAGCGACAGCATCTATCTGGCAACCGACCCGGACCGTGAGGGCGAGGCGATTGCCTGGCATCTGGCACAGATGCTGGAGTTGGCTCCGGAAAGAGCCAACCGGGTCACCTTTAATGAGATCACCAAGACCGGTGTTACCGCCGGTATGTCGAACCCCCGGACATTGGATATGAATCTGGTGGACGCCCAGCAGGCTCGCCGGATCCTGGACCGTATCGTGGGCTACAAACTTAGCCCCTTCCTGTGGAAAAAGGTGCGTAAGGGTCTGTCTGCCGGCCGTGTCCAGTCTGCCACAGTCAGTCTGGTGGTGGATCGGGAACAGGAGATCCGTGACTTTGTCAGCGAAGAGTATTGGACGTTGGACGCCATTCTGTCGGTGACCGAAAAAGGGCGCACTTTTCCGGCTAAGTTCTTCGGTACCGCAGAGGGCAAATTGAAGGTGACCAACGAGCAGGAGGCAAAAACGATCCTGGCTGAGTTGGAGGGTGCCACCTATGTGGCTGAGTCGGTCAAGACCGGTACCCGCCGTGTGGCTCCCGCACCGCCTTTCACCACCTCTACCATGCAACAGGAAGCCAACCGCAAACTGAATTTCTCTTCCCGCCGGACGATGAAAGCCGCACAGGAACTGTACGAAGGTGTGGAGATCGCCGGCATCGGTGCCACCGGTTTGATCACCTATATGCGTACCGATTCTCTGCGTATTTCCGACGAGGCACGTAAAGCCGGTAACGACTATATCAAAGAGCAGTTTGGCCCCGATTATCTGCCAGCTAAAGCGAGGGTGTTCAAACAAAAGAGCAGTGCTCAGGACGCCCACGAGGCCATCCGTCCTTCGGTGCCCTCGCTGACTCCGGCACAGGTCAAGGATTCCCTGACCTCGGATCAGTATCGGCTGTATAAACTGATCTGGGAGCGGTTTATGGCCAGTTTGATGGCGGATCAGATCCAGAACACCTGTCAGGTGGATATTGCCGCCGGTAAATATATCTTTAAAGCCTCCGGTTATACCGTCAAGTTTGAGGGTCACACCGTATTGTACGTGGAGGGCAAAGATGAGCAGGGTGACGAGAACAAGCCTCTGCCGGTCATCAAACAGGGGGATGCGCTGTTCTGCCGGGAGATCACCGGCAACCAGCATTTCACCCAGCCCCCGGCCCGGTATACCGAGGCCACACTGATCAAAGCCATGGAGGAAAACGGCATCGGCCGTCCCTCCACCTATGCCCCCACCGTGTCCACGGTGCTCAACCGGGAATATGTGGAGCGGGACGGCAAGAGCCTCAAGCCCACTTCCCTGGGCGAGGTGATCACCCAGTTGATGAAGGAGCAGTTCCCCGAGGTGGTGGATCTGGAATTTACCGCCCATATGGAACAGCAACTGGACGGCGTGGAAAACGGTAAGCGCAACTGGGTCAAGGTGTTGGATAATTTCTACGTGGGCTTTGCGGCGGCTCTGCGTAAGGCGGAGGAAAACCTGGACAAGGTGAAGGTGCCGGAGGTGGAGAGCGACGAGGTGTGCGAGCAATGTGGCCGCCGGATGGTGGTCAAGACCGGGCGCTATGGCAAGTTCCTGGCTTGCCCCGGTTATCCCACCTGTAAGAACACCCGCCGTATCGTAGAGTCCACCGACGGGGTCTGCCCCAAGTGCGGCGGCGTGATCATCGCTAAGAAATCCAAGGGTGGACGAAAATTCTTTGGCTGTGTCAATTATCCCAAGTGCGATTTCGCCACTTGGAACGAGCCTTCGAAAGAACTGTGTCCCCGTTGCGGAAAGACTTTGTTCCGCAAAAAAGGCAAGGGCACCGGGCTGATCTGTCTGACCCCCGGCTGCAGCGACGAGAAATAACAGCAACGAAAGGAGAGAGACCGATGACGGTTACGGTGATCGGAGCCGGACTGGCCGGCTGTGAGGCCGCCTGGACGGTGGCACAGCAGGGCATTCCGGTGACCCTGTGGGAGATGAAACCGGAGAAATACACCCCGGCGCATCGCCGTGCCGGTTTTGCCGAGTTGGTCTGCTCCAATTCGCTGAAAGCACGGCGGCTGGAGAGCGCCGCCGGTCTGCTAAAAGAAGAGATGCGGCGTTTGGGCAGCCTGTGTGTCCCCATTGCCTATGCCTGTGCGGTGCCCGCCGGCGGTGCGCTGGCGGTGGATCGGGACGCTTTTTCCGAGGCGGTTACAAAACGCATCACCGAGCATCCGCTGATCACCCTACGGCAGGGCGAGGTGACCGCCATCCCCGAGGAGGGGGTGGTGATCGTGGCCACCGGCCCGTTGACCAGCCAGCCTTTGGCAAAGGCCATTGCCGATCTGTGCGGCGGCGGTCTTTCCTTCTACGATGCGGCGGCACCCATTGTTACCGCCGACAGCGTGGATATGAACAGCGCTTTCCGTGCCTCCCGCTATGACCGGGAGGAGAGCGGGGAGGGGGACTATATCAACTGCCCCCTCAACAAGGAGGAATACGAGGCGTTCCATCAGGCGCTGATCACCGCCGAGAGTGCGCCCCTCCACGAGTTTGATAAACTGACGGTGTATGAGGGGTGTATGCCTATTGAGGTGTTGGCCAAGCGGGGGAGCGATTCCATCCGTTTCGGTCCGATGAAACCGGTGGGTCTGCGGGATCCTCATACCGGTCACCGTCCTTGGGCGGTGGTGCAGTTGCGGGCGGAGAATGCCGCCGGAACGCTGTATAATCTGGTGGGATTCCAGACCAATCTGAAATTTCCGGAGCAAAAGCGGGTGTTCGGGATGATCCCCGCTCTGAAAAATGCCGAATTTATGCGGTATGGTGTGATGCATCGCAACACGTTTCTCAATGCCCCGGAACTATTGGATGCCTCTTTCCGGATGAAAAGCCGTCCCACCCTGCTGTTTGCCGGACAGATGACCGGTGTGGAGGGATATATGGAGTCGGCAGGCTCCGGGATCCTGGCGGGACTGAACGCTTGCCGGATGGTGCGGGGTCAGTCGCCGTTGGTGCTGCCCCGGGATACGATGCTGGGTGCTCTGGCGGCCCACGTCAGCGACCCCAATACCGACTACCAGCCGATGGGGGCCAATTTCGGCATTCTGCCGGGGTTGGAGACCCACATACGGGATAAAAAACAGCGCTACGGTGCCTTGGCACAGCGGGCGCTGGAAAGTCTGGACAGAGTGATAAAGGCTATGCCGGAAACGATAGAAAGTGAGGACGAGTAAATGCGAATTATTGTGGATGCTTTCGGCGGCGATAACGCCCCGTTGGAGATACTCAAAGGCGCCGCTATGGCGGTGGCCGAATACGATGTGGACATTCTGCTGACCGGTGACGAGCAGAAGATCCGTCAGGTAGCAGAGGAAAACCACATTTCCCTGAATCGGATGGAGATCGAGCATACCCCGGATGTGATGCCCATGGAGGCGCACCCCAAGGCCATTCTGCGGGAATACAAAGAATCCTCTATGGCGGTGGCGTTGCGTCTGCTGTCCGAGGGGAAGGGCGATGCGGCGGTCAGCGCCGGCAGCACCGGTGCTCTGCTGATGGGCGGCACCTTTATCGTTAAGCGGATCAAGGGCGTGTCCCGTCCGGCTCTGGCCCCGGTGATGCCGTCGGATGACGCCCCCTTTATGCTGATCGACTGCGGCGCTAACGCCGATTGTCGCCCGGAAATGCTGGTGCAGTTTGCTCAGATGGGCAGCATTTATATGTCCCATATGTACCCTCGTGAGGGCGGTCCCCGGGTGGGGCTTTTGAATGTGGGCACCGAGGACACCAAGGGCGGTGAACTGCAGCTGGCCACCTTCCCGCTTCTCAAAGAGAGCGGCCTGAATTTTATCGGCAACGTGGAGGCACGGGATGTGCCTGCCGGTGTGGCAGACGTGGTGGTGGCGGATGGCTTTGCCGGCAACGTGTTGCTTAAGACTCTTGAGGGCACCGTGGATATGATGATGAAAAATATGAAGCAGTCCTTTATGTCCTCTCTGCGGACAAAGATCGGTGCTATGCTGGTGATGCCGGGTCTGCGGATGCTCAAAAAGAAACTGTCCACCTCCGAATACGGCGGTGCCGTACTGCTCGGCATCAACGCCCCGGTGATCAAGGCCCACGGCAACTCCAAGGCGGAGGGATTCCGGTCTGCTATCCGTGTGGCGGCAGAGTTTGCGAAGAGCGGCGCTGTCACCCAGATCGAGGCGGCTATGGGCAAAAAGAACGATGAGGAAATAGCCCAATGAGAGTGCTTGACGTGCTGGTGCGGCTATTCTGTACCAAATACGGCTGTGAGCCGGAGGATGTGGTGATGGCCGCCTCCTTGGACGAATTGAACATTTCTCCCTACGAGCGGGAGGATATGGCAATGCTGTTAGAGGAGATGTACGGCATTTCCATTGGCGACGACATTCTGGACGGTTTCGAAACCGTCGAGGATGTGGTCGGTTTTATCGAAGATAACTTGACTTGAGGAGTGGTGATAATGGATTATACCCCGCTGATGCAGGAGATCGGCTATACATTTAAGAATATTACCCTGCTGGAAAAGGCGCTGACCCATTCCTCCTTTGCCAATGAGGGTCACGGCGGACAGGAGCACTATGAGCGTCTGGAGTTTCTGGGGGATTCGGTGCTGGGCTTTATCGCCGCCCGGTACCTGTATGAGAAAGACAGGGGTCCTGAGGGCGAACTGACCAAACTGCGTGCCGCCGTGGTGTGCGAAAAGGCGCTGTGCTCCTATTCAAAACAGTTGGGTCTGGGCAAGTATATGCGGTTGGGTCGGGGTGAACAGCACTCCGGCGGCCGTGAGCGCCCCTCCATTCTGGCGGATATGTACGAGGCGGTGCTGGCCGCCATCTATCTGGATGGCGGGATGGAGCCGGCCGAGAAATTCGTGCTCCGGTTTATCATCCCGGAGGCAGACGCCCAACGCCGCCGCCAGTTCAAAGATTATAAGACCAC
>CAYSRL010000060.1:0-7722 GCA_964433515.1 uncultured Ruminococcus sp. | reverse complement strand
AATACTGCTAAAAGCAAGTTGAAGAAATAACCCAAGGCGGTGATGATATGAAAAAATGCCCGAATTGCGAAATGATCGTAGACGCTGATAACGAATGCCCCTTTTGCTATACCACGATAACCTATGAACCGATCGTTAATGCTGATAGCGAAAAGTATGTTTATAATGAATACTTTATTTGGTACCTAATAAAGCAAAGTTGGTTTTCTCTGCTCTGTTTGATTTTTGTGGTTTTTAAAATACTTTGCGTGCAAATGCGTTCCATTCCGCTTTGCATTTTTTCCGTTTTACTTGCGGTACTCTCTCTTGTATATTCCATTTATCAGAGGAAAATAACAAAATACTTACAATGGAAATATTCAAAAGAATATTCCAAGTTTAAGTCGAGTGAGGCAAAGATTATGTTAGGAATTCTTGCCGTATTATTTTCTTTTGCGATACCCTATGTGTAACTGTTAGAGTTTTTTGATTTTCAGGCACATTTTATTCGTGCCATTAGGTTCAAACTATCCAAAAAACTCCTTTCGATTTCTCAAGGAGTTTTTTCAACTAAATCCACCCTAACGGTTGGGTGAAATATTGCTTCGTTCCAAACTTGACACAAGTATACTGCTAAAGGAGGTAATATTATGCGCAAATACAGAATTACGCATTATAAAAAAACTAATTCCTTTTTGTTTACCAATGGCGGTATATTGATCGTAACGGATAACGAATATATCGTAAAATATCTATTTTGGACGGTTGCCAAGTTCGATGCTGAGAAAACGGCTGCCTCTAAAATCCCTTCCATTGCGAATCACAGAGGAATCCGTTTGGCGGATGGCGTTAACAGCATCGATCTGTATTTCTTTGCCAAAACCGCCGAGGAATTGTACAACGTATTTAACATTAAATAAAAGCACCTCTGACGCTCAAAAGACACCGCCCACTGTGGCGGTGTCTTTTTCTATACCCATTATATATAATATAAACTTAAAAAATTGCACAGAAACCCTTGACTTCACTTTGATAAAGTGGTAAAATGATAAAACATTACAGTGTGAAAGGAATTACGGCTATGGCACCATTTAACACTCCGGCTATCCAGCGGTTGTTCGCCGCTATTCTGCAACTGGAGACCCCAGAAGACTGTCAACGGTTTTTTGAGGACATCTGCACCATCAAAGAGGTGCAGGATATGTCCCAGCGGTTAGAGGCCGCCATCCTGCTGGACAAGGGCGAGGCCTATCAAACCATTTCGGAGCAGGTCGGCATCTCCACCGCCACCATCAGCCGGGTCAGCCGGTGCCTCAATTACGGTGCCGGCGGATACCGCCAGGCCATCGACCGGCTGAAAGAGGAGGAGCGGGTATGAGAAAAGAGGAAAGGGCCGTGTTCGCTCTGCGGGAATTGTATGAACGCTGCGGCTATACCCCCTATAAAATGAGCAAATTCGAGGAATACGACCTGTATGTCCGCAACAAGGATTTTCTCATCTCCGACGGGGTCATCACCTTCACCGACACCGACGGCAAACTGATGGCGCTCAAGCCGGATGTGACCCTGTCGATCATAAAAAACAGCGGCCACCAGCCCGGTTGTGTCCGGAAGGTGTATTACAACGAGAACGTCTATCGGGTGTCCGAGGACGCCCACTGCTTTAAGGAGATCCTCCAGACCGGTCTGGAGTGTATGGGGGATATCGACGACACCACCCTGTTTGAGGTGCTGAGCCTTGCCGCCGCCAGCCTGACCACCGTAGGCGACCGGGCGGTGCTGGATATAGCCCACCGGGGGGTCATCCAGGAGATGCTGGCGCCCCTCTCCCCCACCCAGGAGATGCTGGGGGCCGTGTGCCGGTGTCTGCAGGAGAAAAACCCCCACGAGTTGGCGGCGGTGTGCGCCGAGCAGGGCATACCCGCCGAAATCGCCGGGAAACTGAGGCAACTGATCGCCATCTACGGCGCCCCCTCCGAGGCGCTCCCCAGGCTGTTTGACCTGTTGGGGGACACCGCCCCTCTGAAACAACTGAAAAAACTCACCGATGCTTTCGCCGGAAGCGAATACGAGGAGATGCTCCGCATTGATTTTAGCGTGGTGGCCTCCGGCAAATACTATAACGGTCTGGTGTTTAAAGGCTTTGTGGCCGGCGCCCCGGACAGCGTATTGTCCGGCGGACGGTATGACCAGCTGATGCTGAATATGGGGCGCCGTGGCGGCGCCGTGGGCTTTGCGGTGTATCTGGACCGGCTGGTTGGCCGGGAGCCGGTGGCCTATGACGTGGACACCCTGTTGCTGTACGACGAGGACGCCGACCTGATCGCCCTGACGGCGGCGGCAGAAACCCTGCGGAAAGAGGGTAGCGTGATGCTCCAGCAGGTGATCCCGGAAAAACTGACCTATCGGCGGCTGTACCGCTTTGAAAACGGGGAGGTGAAACCCCAATGAAAGAGATGCTGAACATCGCCCTGCCGAAAGGCCGCCTGGGCGAAAAAGTATACGGTATATTTGAGGCGGCGGGATTCCCCTGCCCCTCCATCAAGGAGAACAACCGCAAACTCATATTTGAAAACGAGGAGGCGGGTGTGCGGTATTTCTGGGTGAAGCCCTCCGACGTAGCCATTTACGTGGAACGGGGCGCCGCCGACATCGGCGTGGCCGGCAAAGACATTCTGCTGGAATACCGACCCCGGGTGTACGAACTGTTTGACATGGACGTGGGCAAATGCCGGATGGCGGTTGCCGCCCCCAAGGGGTTCCGGGACGACACCACCCGCACCCTGCGGGTGGCCACCAAGTTTTCCCGCATCGCCCGGGATTTCTATGCCGGACAGGGACGGGACATCGACATCATCCACCTGAACGGCTCCATTGAGATCGCCCCCATCCTGGGGCTGAGCGACGTCATCGTGGACATCGTGGAGACCGGCACCACCCTCAAGGAGAACGACCTGGAAGTGATCGACACCATCGTGCCCATCAGCGCCCGGTTGATCGCCAACACCGCCTCGTTTAAGTTCAAGAACGAGGCCATCGAAAAGATCCTGGCACAAATGAACCAACTGGAGAGATAAACTATGATCAAGATTTTAAAATACGGCGAGGAGACCGCCGACAAAGTGTTTGCCCGGGTAGTTCCCACCGTGGACGTGGCGGGCATTGTGGCGGACATCATTGAGAACGTCCGCACCCGGGGCGATGCCGCCCTGTACGAATACTGCGAAACCTTTGACAAGGCGAAACTGGACAGCCTGCAGGTTTCCCCGGAGGAGATCGAGGAGGCGCTGGGTCTGGTGGAGCCCCGGTTTATCGAGGTGCTCAAAACCGCCGCCGACAACATCCGGGCTTTTCACGAAAAGCAAGTGCGGAACTCCTTTATCATCAACGACCGTCCCGGCATCGTGATGGGGCAGAAGGTGATCCCGGTGGACCGGGCCGGTCTGTATGTGCCCGGGGGCACCGCCGCCTATCCCTCCACCGTGCTGATGGACGCCATCCCGGCGAAGATCGCCGGCGTACCCGAAGTGGTGATGGTATCGCCCCCCGGTGCGGACGGTAAGATCAACCCGGTCATTCTGGCGGCCGCCGCCATCGCCGGGGTGGATAAGATCTTTAAACTGGGCGGCGCACAGGCCGTAGCCGCTCTGGCCTATGGCACCGAAAGCGTACCCAAGGTGGACAAGATCGTGGGGCCCGGCAACGCCTTTGTGGCGGAGGCCAAAAAGCAGGTGTTCGGCGTGGTGTCCATCGATATGATCGCCGGGCCCAGCGAGATCCTCATCGTGGCGGACGGTAAGTCCGACCCCCGGTGCGTCGCCGCCGACCTGCTCAGCCAAGCCGAGCACGACCGGCTGGCCAGCGCCGTGCTGGTCACCGATTCTGCCGAGTTGGCACAGGCGGTGCAGGCGGAGTTGGAGGTGCAGATCCCCCTGCTTTCCCGCCGGGACATCGCCCGGGAGTCCATCGACCGCAACGGCAAGATCATTGTGGCGGAGGATCTGTGGGACGCCATCGATATCTCCAACGAACTGGCGCCGGAGCACCTGGAACTGTGCGTGGACAATCCCTTTGACTATCTGGATGCCATCCGGCACGCCGGCTCCATCTTTATGGGCCGCCACACCCCGGAGGCGCTGGGCGACTATCTGGCGGGGCCCAACCACACCCTGCCCACCGGCGGCACCGCCAAATTCTCCAGCCCCCTGTCGGTGGACGATTTCGTCAAAAAGACCCAGTATTCCTATTTCACCCGCTCCGCCCTGGAGCAGGTGGCAGAAGACGTGGCCTTCTTCGCCGAGAAAGAGGGGCTCACCGCCCACGCAAAAAGTGCGGTAATCCGATTAGAGAAGTGATTGAAATGAGTCGATTTATGAGCAGTCGGTTTGACCGGCTGACCCCCTATACCCCCGGCGAACAGCCGGTGGATAAACCCTATATTAAACTGAACACCAACGAGAGCCCCTTCCCCCCCTCGGACAAGGCGACCGCCGCCGCCGAGGCGGAGTTGCAGAGGCTCCAGTTGTACCCCGACCCCACCTGCGGGAAACTGCGGAAGGCGCTCGCCGACCGCTACGGTGTCACCCCCGACCGGGTGATGGTGGGCAACGGCTCCGACGAGGTGCTGTCCTTTGCCTTTCTGGCCTATGGGGACGCCGGCGTGGCGTTTCCGGACATCACCTATGGCTTTTACCGGGTGTTTGCGGATCTATATGGGTTGGATGCCCTGGAGATCCCGCTAAGAGAGGACTTTACGGTGGATACGGAACCGTACAAGGGGCTTCGGCGCACCATCTTTATCGCCAACCCCAACGCCCCCACCGGCATCGCCCTGAGCCCCGCCCAGATCGAGGAGATCGTTGCCGCCAACCCGGGCAAAGTGGTGGTGGTGGATGAGGCTTACGTGGACTTTGGCGGCGAGAGCGCCGTGCCGCTGGTGGAGAAGTACGACAACCTGCTGGTCACCGGCACCTTCTCCAAGTCCCGCTCCATGGCCGGCGCCCGGTTGGGCTTTGGTATCGGCTGTCCCGCTCTCATCCGGGATTTGGAGACCCTGCGGTATTCCACCAACCCCTATAACGTCAACCGGATGACCCTGGCCGCCGGGCTGGGGCAGTTGGCGGATGAGGAAACCACCCGCCGCAACTGCCGGGCGATTATGGATAATCGGGACTACACCACCGAGAAATTGACCGAGATGGGGTTTTCCGTGATCCCCTCCGCCGCCAACTTCGTGTTCGCCACCTGCCCCAAAATCCCGGGCAAGGAACTGTATCTCCGGCTGAAAGACCGGGGGATCCTGGTGCGGCACTTTGACACCGCCCGGTTAAAAGAGTATAATCGTATCACCATCGGCAGCCGGGAGCAAATGGACGCTCTGCTGAGTGCTGTTCAGTCTATTTTGGAGGCGTGATCCTATGAGAATTGCCACTGTGAACCGCAAAACGGCGGAAACCGCCATTTCCCTTACCCTCAACCTGGACGGTGAGGGGAGATCCGACGTTAATTCCGGGTGCGGATTCTTAGACCATATGCTGACCCTGTTCGCCAAACACGGCGGATTTGACTTAGAACTCACCTGCGTGGGGGACACCCATGTGGACGACCACCACACGGTGGAGGACATCGGCATCGCCCTGGGCACCGCCTTTTCCCAGGCGCTGGGGGATAAAAAGGGGATCGTCCGCTATGGCAGTTCGGTACTGCCTATGGACGAATCTTTGGTGCTGTCCGCCGTGGATCTGTCGGGACGGGATTTTCTGGGGTATGCCCTGCCCATCCCGGACGAAAAGGTGTGTATCCAGGATGGGCTGAGTTTCGACCTGCCCATCCCCCGGAAACAGGTGGGGTCTTTCGACACCGAGTTGGTGCAGGAATTTTTCTGGGGCTTTGTCCGCAACGCCGGCGCCACCCTGCACATCCGGCTGCTGACCGGGCAGAACTCCCACCACATCATTGAGGGGGCCTATAAATCCGTGGCCCGCTCCCTCCGGGATGCCGTCGCCATCGACCCCCGGTTTGCGGACGCCATCCCCTCCACCAAGGGGGTGCTCCAATGATCGCCATCATCGACTATGGTGTGGGCAACCTGTTCTCTCTGCAAAGTTCCTTTGCCGCCATCGGCAAAGAGGCGGTGGTCACCGCCGACCCGGAGACGATCCGGGCGGCAGACCGCCTGATCTTGCCGGGTGTGGGCGCCTTTGAGGATGCCGCCCGGAAACTGCGGGATAGCGGGATGGCGGATCTGGTGAAAGAACAGGCCGCCGCCGGCAAACCCATTATGGGTATCTGTCTGGGTATGCAACTGCTGTTCGACAAGAGTTATGAATACGGCGAACACGCCGGTCTGGGGCTGATCCCCGGAGCGGTGAAACCCATCGCCCAAGACATTCCGGCGGGGTATAAGGTGCCCCACATCGGCTGGAACGCCCTCTCCTTTGTGGGGGAGAAAAGCCGGCTGTTCCGATACCTTAACGAGGGCGACTGTGTCTATTTCGTCCATTCCTATTACGCCGCCGACTGCGGCGGGGCTGTCACCGCCACCGCCGAATACGGCGCCCCCCTGACCGCTTCGGTGGAAAAGGGCAACGTGTACGGCTGTCAGTTTCACCCGGAAAAAAGCGGAAAAGTGGGACTGTCGATCTTAAAAGCATTTTGTGAACTGTAAGGGGTTTTTCCTATGTACTTATTCCCGGCTATCGACCTCTATGAGGGCAAGGCGGTCCGCCTGTATAAGGGCGACTATCATCAACTGACCGTCTATAACGACGACCCCACCGCCGTGGCAAAGGATTTTGCCGCCGCCGGGGCCAAATGTATCCACATCGTAGACTTGGAGGGGGCCAAAAACGGCACCACCCCCAATCTGGACACCGTCATCCGCATCAAGGAACAGAGCGGTCTGTTCTGCGAGATCGGCGGCGGTGTGCGGAATATGGACGTGGTAAAGACCTATATCGAGGCGGGTCTGGATCGGGTGATCCTCGGCACCGCCGCCGTGGAAGACCCCGCTTTTGTCCGGCAGGCGGTGGCCGCCTATGGCGACAGGATCGCCGTGGGGGTGGATCTGAAAGAGGGTTTTGTGGCGGTAAAGGGCTGGACCGAGAGATCCACCCTGGACGCCGTCACCTTTTGCCGGCAGATGCAGGATATCGGGGTCAAGACCCTCATCGTCACCGACATCTCCAAGGACGGCGCCATGCAGGGCACCAACCACGGCCTATACCGGCAGTTGCAGAGCCAGTTCCCCGGTCTGCAGATCGTGGCCTCCGGCGGGGTATCCTCTATGGAGGATGTCACCCGGCTGGCGGACACCGGGCTTTACGGCGCCATTATCGGCAAGGCCTATTACATCGGCGCCATCGACCTAAAACAAGCCTGTGAGGTGGTACAATGATAACCAAGCGCATCATTCCCTGCCTGGACGTGAAGGACGGCCGGGTGGTCAAAGGGGTTAATTTTGAAGGCTTAAACGATGTCAACTCCCCCATCGAACTGGCCAAATATTACAGCGAAAACGGAGCGGACGAACTGGTGTTTTACGACATCACCGCCTCGGCGGAGGGCCGGCAACTGTTCACCGACATTCTGTGTCAGACCGCCCGGCAGGTGTTTATCCCCCTGACGGTGGGCGGCGGCATCAACACGGTGGCGGATTTTGACCGGGTGCTTTCCTGCGGGGCGGACAAGGTCAGCGTCAACTCCGGCGCCATCCGCAACCCCGCCCTCATCGGCGAGGCCGCC
>CAYSRL010000059.1:0-7750 GCA_964433515.1 uncultured Ruminococcus sp. | reverse complement strand
GGTGCCGATCTGCTGGATAACGCCGATGTCCATCACCACCACGGTATCGGACATAGAAAGAGCCTCTTCCTGGTCGTGAGTCACGTAAATAAAACTGATGCCCAGACTCTTCTGGATGTTCTTGAGTTCCGTCTGCATATCCTTACGCAGTTTCAGGTCCAGCGCCGCCAGAGGCTCATCCAACAACAGCACCCGAGGATCGTTCGCCAATGCCCGGGCGATCGCCACACGCTGTTGCTGACCGCCGGACAGTTTGGCCACAGCCCGCTTTTCAAAGCCTTTGAGGTTGACCAGTTCCAGCATTTTGGTGACGGTCTCTTTGATTTCGCTGTTGCTCTTTTTCTGCACCCGCATACCGAAGGCCACATTCTCATATACATTCAAGTGGGGGAACAAGGCATACCGCTGGAAAATGGTATTCACCGTCCGCTTATACGGCGGCACATCGTTCACCCGTTTGCCGTCAAAAAAGACATCACCGCTATCCGGAGTGATGAAGCCGGCAATGATCCGCAGGGTGGTGGTCTTTCCACAGCCGGAGGGACCCAGCAGGGTGACAAACTCACCGTCGGAAATGCTCAAATCCAGGTGTTTGAGCACCGGTTCTCCATCAAAGGACACGGCAATGTCTTTGAGTTCAATAATCTTCTTTTCGTTCATAGGTTGCATCCCCCTTTGCGGTAATCAGTCTGCCGTGAAACGACAGCGCACCGGCTGTGGCAACGCCCTCCGCAAAGGGTTTTTCACAATCGTTCCGGAAACATATTCCAAAGAAATCTTTCCCGACGACTGCGGCGCTGTTTGGCCGATGCAAAACGGTCTTGCTTAGATGCATCGTATAAATAGATGACAAGTAACAATATAGGGTTTTTGCAACCAAATGTCAATAGATTTTGCAAAAAACCACAAAATATGTCGCCGAAACCGGCGGCCAATCCCGGGAGGTAGTTATATGGAAGCAAAAAAATCTGTCCCCTCACCCGATTTGGTGGAACAATACCGCCGGCAACTGTTGGAAATGGCACCGAAATCCCCGCCGGCCAAGACCGAAAACTGGCTGGACACCCGCTTCCCGGAGCCGGATTTCCGCCGGGACCGGGAGGCTATGGCCGTACTGGCGGAAGAGGCGCCCCCGGAGAACCCTCAACGGCCCCCGGAGACACCAGCCACACCGCCGGAAACACCCTTTGTGGGATATCTGCGGGTGTTTGTATTTACCGGCGAAGGGGCACAGCCCCTGGAGTCCGCCCGGGTGACGGTGAACCGGGAGGGCACCGCCTATGCCAATGTCACTACCAACCGGGACGGCTTCACCCCGGTTTTGTCCCTGCCGTCGGTGGACCCGGCGCTGACTCTGACACCGGGCAACCTCACCCCCTACACCGCTTATGACATCTCGATCACCGCCGACGGCTATCAAGGGGTCCGCCATTTCAACGTGCCGGTGTACGGCAACAACTACGTCACCCTGCCCACGCCGTTATACCCCCTGTTGCCCGGTGAAGATCCGGACACGGTGCAGGATTTTCAGTCCGGCGGACCCGCCAATCTGTAAAAGGAGGTGCAACAAATGGTTGGAACACCTTTTATCCCCAACACCATCGTGGTGCATCTGGGAACTCCCTCTTCTTCGGCGGAAAACGTGTATGTCCCTTTCCCGGACTATATCAAAAACGTGGCCTCCGGCGAGATATACCCCACCTGGCCGGAAGCGGCTCTGCGGGCCAATATCTATGCCCAGATCTCTTACGCCCTCAACCGCTACTACACCGAATGGTACCGCAGCCAGGGATACGATTTTGACATCACCAACTCCACCCAATTTGACCAATCCTATCAACCGGGCCGGGAGATCTATGACTCCATCAACGAGATCGTGGACGACATTTTCAACTCCTACGTGGTCAGACGGGGCAGTGTAGAACCCTATTTCACCCAATACTGCAACGGTACCACCACCACCTGCGACGGTCTGAGCCAATGGGGCACCGTGCCGTTGGCTCAGGAGGGATTGGGGCCTTATGAGATACTCACCCGCTTTTACGGCGACGACATCGACATCGTCAGCGACGTGCCGGTGCGCAACGGTCAGCCCTCCTATCCCGGGCGGGCGTTGCGCCTGGGGGATTCCGGCAACGATGTCCAACAGATACAAATCCGGCTCAACCGCATCTCCACCAATTACCCCGGCATCCCCAAGATCAACCCCGCCGACGGCAATTTCGGGGTGGACACCGAGGAGGCGGTCAAAGCCTTTCAGCGCATCTTTCGGCTAACGCAGGACGGCATCGTCGGCAACGCCACCTGGTACCGCATCACCTATCTCTTCAATGCGGTCAAACGGCTCAGCGAACTGGACTCGGAGGGGATTCGACTGGAGGAACTTCCCCGCCAGTACGAGGGACAACTTTCCTTGGGCAATTCGGGGGACAGCGTGCGGGTCATTCAATACTATCTGGATGTCATCTCCGCCTATTACGACACCATACCGCCCATCACCGTCAACGGCACCTTCGACGAGGCTACCGACCGGGCGGTGAGGGCATTCCAGCAAACTTTCGGGTTGGCGGTGGACGGTATCGTGGGTCGGCAGACCTGGCAGAAAATGGAGGACGTCTACGAGAGCATCCGCACCTCCACCGACCTGATCGATGGCGGGGTGGTGCTGTTTCCGGGGCGGGTGCTCCAGACGGGATTTCAAGGTGAAGATGTGGCCACCATCCAGGAATACCTGGCCTATATCGCCACCGTCTATCCGGATATCCCCGCCCCGGCGGTCACCGGGGTATACGGCCTTGAAACGGTGCAGGCGGTGGAGGCATTCCAACGGCAATTCGGTCTGCCGGAAACCGGCACGGTGGGGGTCACCACCTGGGATGCCATCGCCTCGCTGTATTCCGACCTGCGCACCGGAAACGCCCAACGGCTGGGGCAATACCCCGGCACCCAACTGAGTATGGAGGAGGAAAGCCAATGAGCCTGTGGGACAACGACATCACCACCGACAGCCGCCCCTATGTGATGGAATTGCAAAGTTATCTGCGCACCATACAGCGGGATCGGTTCGGTGCCACCACCGTGCCGTTGGACGGCTTTTTCGGGGCGGATACCGCCGCCGGAGTCAGCCAGTTTCAGACGGCTGTGGGGCTTCCCCGCACCGGCACCGTAAACCAAGAGACCTGGGAGGCGTTGGTGGACGCCAACCGGGAGACCCAGACCCGCCTTGCCCTGCCGTTGTTCATCCGGGGGCTGCGTGTTCCTCTGTTACAGCCGGGTGACGGCGGGGATGCGGTGGTGTTTCTCAACGTGATGCTGGATACACCCGGAACCGTTTATACCACCGCCACCGAAGAAGCGGTGCGTCAGATCCAGAAAAACGCCCTTTTACCGATAACCGGCAACACCGACAAAGACACCTGGGATGCGGTGGTGCGCCTGTATAACTGGGGAGTATTCCGTGAATAAGCGGCGCTTTTATCAGAACACCGCCGTGATGACCGGCTGTTCTTTACTGCTCCGCCTGATGGGGATCCTATTCCGCATCTTTATCTCCAACCGGGTGGGCTCCGAGGGGATGGGGTTGTATCAGCTGGTGCTGTCGGTGCATATTCTGGGCAGTACCTTTGCCACCGGGGGATTGACCACGGCGGTGACCCGGCTGGCGGGAGAACGCTTAGCGCACAAGGACAACAAGGCGGTCAGCAAACTGCTGAAAATTGGCGGTCTGCTCTCCTTCACCGTAGGCGGACTCTCTGCGCTGGTTCTGTTCTTCAGCGCTCCGGTCATCGGCGGTTGGCTGGGAGATGACCGGGCCGCCGATGCGGTGGCTATATGCGGTCTGGGACTGCCGTTTATAGGGGTCTCCTGTTGTCTGCAAGGGTATTTTCTGGCACGAAGACAGGCGTGGCCGCCCTGTGCCGCCCAATTAGCAGAGCAAGTCGTCCGCATCGGCGGTATCCTGCTGATGCTGAATACCTTATGGGACGGCAGTCTGGGCGGTGCCTGCGTACTGATCATTCTGGGTGATGGGCTGGCAGAGGCAGTAAATTGCCTGGTGTTGATGGTGGCTTATCGACGAGACCGCAACGCCGCCGAAACCCACCCATCCGCCCCGCAAAAACTCCTCAAACCGCTTCTGCACATCACCCTTCCGCTTACCGGAAGCCGGTATCTTTCCACCGGATTGCGGACGGTGGAAAACATTCTGGTTCCGGCCAGGCTCGCCCTCTTCACCGGCTCAGAAGCCTTGGCGTTGGCGGAATTTGGCGCTGTAAAGGGGATGGCCTTGCCACTCGTTTTCTTCCCTTCAGCCCTTTTGATGACCCTCACCGGACTGTTGGTGCCGGAACTGTCGGACGCCCACGCTCTGGGACAGCGCCGGCAGGTGACCCGGTTGGTGGAACAGGCTCTGCACATCACCCTGCCGGAGGCTATTTTGGTGGGGGGACTCTTCACGCTGTTGGGGCGGGAACTGGGAGAATGGCTATACAGCGATTCGCTGGTGGGACTGTTGTTACAAATACTGGGGCCGCTGACCCCGGTGATGTATCTGGACAGCATAGCCACCGGGATGCTGAAAGGGTTGGGTCAGCAGGTACACTCTCTGTGGTACAGCGTGATCGACTCGGCGGTGCGGATCGCCCTGATCTGGTGGCTTCTCCCCTCTTTTGGGTTGGCAGGATTCCTGTTTGTGATGCTGGTGAGCAATCTGCTGACCTGTCTTCTCAGCACCGGACGGCTGTTGGAGGTGAGCCAGACCCGGATGCAGTGGGGCCGATGGGTGCTTCGCCCTGTCTTGGCGGCAGGAATCGCCGGTGGAGCGTGCCGGTTGCTCCCATTAAGCGGTCTATGGAATCTGGTGGTCAGCGCCGTGCTGTTTTCCCTCGTATACATCGCTTTGGTGTTGCTTTTCCGCTGTTTTACCAAAGAGGATTGGCGGACGCTCACCTCCCGCAAGACCAAGCAAAAAACCGCTGTCGGCTGACAGCGGTTTTTAGCATTTTAGTGTTTTTAAAAAGGCTTTATGCTCATCCGAGACCCGATAACTCTCTATCGCCTTTTGAATCGCCTTGTTGTGGGTCCATTCCGGCAGGCGGTATTCCCGGATATAGGGTAACGCATATTCGTATTGTTTGGCCAAGGCGGTGGCAAAAAACCACGCCACCATCATCCGCACATAGTACTCTTCCCGGTCTATTACCGCCACCCACTCCAGATAGTCCGGGCAAAACCGGTCATCCAGGAAATAGCGCTGTAACATCCCGATGCCAAACCGAACCGTATACGGTTGCGGCGAAACCATCCACTCCCGGATCTTGCACAGCAACTCTTCCGGGTGCCGTTTCAGCACCTTGGGAGACCAGCCGTCGCAAGTGGACCAGTTGTCCACAAAGGGCAAAAAGGCATCTATGGCGCAAATGCAGGTTTCATAATCTTTTATTTGTTCCACCAGAAAAGCGTGAAGATTGTTTTCCTCGTAATAGGTGTGGGGCAGTTCCCGAAGAAAGGCCTCCGCCTCGGCGGTACCGGCCAGTTCTTTGGCCAGGTTTCGCAGAATAGGGGTGCGCACCCCTATCACTCGCTCTGGGTCCACCGTGGGCATCAGAGGAATCTGAAACTGCCGATACACCTCATCCGCCAAAGACAGCAACCGCTGAGTGATTCCGTTCATTTCTTGATATCCTTCCAGTAGGCGGCAAAGGCCTGTTCGGTCTTGTTATCGCCGGGGGTATAATAGACGGCATCCTTGATGGTATCCGGCAGATACTGCTGTTTCACCCAATGGTTAGGGAAACTGTGGGGATACTGATAAAACTGCCCCTTATTCTCCACCTCGTCGCCGTCGTAATGTGTATTCTGCAGTTGCCGGGGAACCGCACCGCTTTTCCCGGACCGCACATCCGCCAAAGCGGCATCGATGGCATCGTGGGCAGCCACCGATTTCGGCGCCTGGCACACCAACACCACCGCATTGGCAAGGGGGATCCGTGCCTCCGGAAGTCCCACCTGCAGGGCGGTGTCCACCGCCGCCTTAACGATGGGGATGATCTGGGGATAGGCCAGACCCACATCCTCGTTGGCGCACACCAGCAACCGCCGACAGGCGGAGGGCAGGTCGCCGGCCTCTAACAAGCGGGCCAGATAATGGAGCGCCGCATCCGGGTCGGAGCCACGCATAGACTTTTGATAGGCGGAGATGATGTCGTAGTGTTCATCCCCCTCCCGGTCATACCGCATAGCACTGCGCTGAGCCAGTTGCCGGGCGGTATCCAAAGATACAACCACCCCGCCATCGGGGGTGGTCTCCCCTGCCAGGACGCACAATTCCACCGCATTGAGGGATTTGCGGACATCCCCGCCGCTGGAGCGGGCGATGTGGGCGCAGACCCCCTCTTCTACGGTAATGGGGCAGCCGCTCTCCTCCTGTAAAAACCGGAATCCCCGCTCCACCGCCTGTTCAATATCGGCGGTGTCCACCGGCTTAAACTCAAACACGGTGGAACGGCTTAGGATGGCGTTGTATACATAAAAATAGGGATTTTCGGTGGTGGAGGCGATCAGGGTGATCTGACCGTTCTCTATGTACTCCAGCAGAGTCTGCTGCTGCCGCTTGTTGAAATACTGGATCTCATCCAGATACAGCAAAATACCGTTCATCCCGGTAAAGGTGTCCAGTTCCTCTACCACCGCCTTAATATCGGCAGTGGTGGCGGTGGTGCCGTTGAGTTTGTGCAGGCGCATATCCGTCTGCTGGGCGATGATCCGGGCCACCGTGGTCTTGCCCACACCGGAGGGACCGTAGAAGATCAGATTGGGGATACGCCCGGATCCCATAATGTTCCGCAGGGCCTTGCCCTCGCCCAGAATGTGCTGTTGACCCACCACCTCATCCAGAGATGTCGGTCGGATACGGTCGGCAAGCGGTTTGTTCACAGGGTATCCCTCCTTTGCAAAGTGATCCTTATTATCATACAAAGAAAATGCCCCTCTGTCAAGAATTTCCGCAGAGAAGATTCGTTGACACAGGAGCGGTTGTTGTGATATGATAGTTGTCGAAAACACAGGAAAGGACGTGCCGGAATGACCAAGAAACAACGGGCCGAGGCCGCCGTAAAGGGGCTGAAAGCCGTCTACCCCGATGCGGTGTGTTCCCTCACCGCCGATAACCCCCTGCAACTGCTTATCGCCACCCGGCTGTCCGCCCAATGCACCGATGCCCGGGTGAACCTGGTGACCCCGGCGCTGTTCGCCCGGTTCCCCACGCTGGAGGATTTTGCCGCCGCCGACCCGGAAGAGGTGGGCACCTACATCCGCTCCTGCGGACTGTATAAGACCAAAGCCCGGGATATTGTGGCGATGGCGACGATGCTCCGGGATGAATACAACGGCGTGATCCCGGACACGGTGGAAGAACTGACAAAACTGCCCGGTGTGGGACGAAAAACCGCCAATCTGGTGTGCGGGGACGTGTATGGCAAACCGGCGGTGGTGGCGGACACCCATTGCATACGCATCACCGGACGGCTGGGGCTCACCGACAGCAAAGACCCCTATAAAGTGGAAATGCAACTGCGGAAACTGCTCCCCCCGGAGGAGAGCAACGATTTCTGCCACCGGCTGGTGCTGTTCGGCCGGGACACCTGTGCGGCAAGAGCACCCAAGTGCGGGGTGTGTCCGTTGGGGGAGATCTGTCCCAGTAAGGGAAAATGAAGAATAGACAGAGAAAGGCACCTGCAATTGCAGGTGCCTC
>CAYSRL010000058.1:0-7778 GCA_964433515.1 uncultured Ruminococcus sp. | reverse complement strand
TCTGCGGCACCAGCCGTCCCCAGTTGATGGAGTTGGCGCTGGAGAACCGCATACCGTTTTCGGCCAATTTTGCCTTCACGGCATCATCGGTGAAGATAGCCTTTACGCCGGTCTGGGCATCGTCGAAGTTGCCCCGGATGGCGCAAACACCCACATTCTCACCCTCTTGGGTCACCATCTGGAACCGTTGCATTTCGCTGACGCCATCCACCGGATAAAACACCAGTATCTTGGTGTTGGGAGCATCCTTAAAGCCCTCCAGAGCCGCCTTGCCGGTATCGCCGGAGGTGGCAACCAAAATGACGATTTGCTCGTCTGGATTGGTCTTCCCCACCGAAACCCGCATCAGATGGGGCAGGATCTGCAGAGCCATATCTTTAAATGCACAGGTGGGACCGTGCCACAGTTCCAGAATGTGACGGCCATCCCCCAGATCGTGCAGGGGTGCCACATCCGGCGTGTCAAACCGCTCGCCATAAGCGGCAGAACAGCACTCGGCCACCTCATCGGCGGTAAAGTCGTTAAGAAAGCGGGACAATACAGCGTCGGCCCGCTGTGTATACGACAGCGGAATCAGGCTGTCAATATCCGTAGCGGTCAAGGAGGGCAACTCGGTAGGCACATACAGACCGCCCTCCGGGGAAATACCGGTGGCAATGGCCTTTGCTGCCGACACCGCAACGGTGTTGTTTCTTGTACTGGTGTAATGCATAGTTCATTCCTCATTCCTGGTAGTTTGCTGAAACGGTGTCAAAAAGCACCGCTTAGATCACCGGCTTCGTAGGCGCCGATGATGTGATTGATCTCCGCCACTTTCGTGGGTGCGTCCGGCTCGGTCACCACCTCTATCACATCAAAGCGGGGCTGCAGATCGGAGGGGTAACGGCTGAGATACACGCCGGCGGTAAAGAGCAGTTTCTTTTGTTTGGCATAGGTTACCGCCTCTCGGGCGGTATAGAGGGAATCCCGGCTACGGGTCTTTACCTCAACAAACACAATATACGGACCGTCGCAGGCAATTATGTCAATCTCCCCTTGACGGCAACGATAATTTGAGGACAGAATGGTGTACTTTTTATCCCGCAAAAACCGGGCGGCCAGCACCTCACCCATCGCTCCTTTTGATATGCCCGCCATCAGCCGTCACCCAAAATCTTTCGCAAAAAACTGGGGCGGTGCTCCGGACAAGGCCCAAACTCCCGGATAGCCGCCGTGTGGGCGGCGGTACCATAGCCTTTATGCCCTGCAAAGCCGTATTGGGGATAGCGGGCATCCATCTCCACTAAGACCCGATCCCGGGACACTTTCGCCAGGATAGATGCGGCGGCTATCGACTCTGACAAGGCATCTCCCTTTACAACCGTTTTGGCAGGAATACCAAGGGCTGGTGGGATACGGTTGCCGTCAATCAAGGCTAATTCCGGCTTTATGGATAGTCCTTCAACAGCCCGGGTCATTGCCAAATACGTTGCGCCCAATATGTTGTACTGTTCGATTTCCTCCACTGAGGCTGAGGCGATAGCATACGCTTCCGCCTTTTCGAGGATAATCTCGTACAGGATCTCACGCTTTTTCTCAGAGAGTTTCTTAGAATCGTTTAGGCCCTCAATAGGACGGTCCGGGGAAAGAATCACCGCCGCCGCATAAACAGGGCCTGCCAGAGGTCCTCGGCCAGCCTCATCCACGCCGCAGATGTGACCGCCGCAAAATTCACGGAATTCCTCATCAAACAAGGGATCCAGCATCGCCGGTCACCTCCTCTTTCGGCAGACTGTCCAGCGTGATGCGTCCCAGTTTTCCGCCACGGTACTCGTCCAACAGCATAATGGACGCCCGGCCGGTATCGATCTCGCCGCCGGATACCAGCATACCACGTTTGCGGCCGATATCGTGTAGCAATTCGTAGTTATCTTCGTTGAGGGGTTCGGTCAGCTTATACCGTTCCAGCAACAACGCCGGATAATCCCGCCGAAGAATACCCAAAAGTTCACAGGCCATTTCTTCCATATCCAGCACCTGGTCTTTAATGGCGCCGGTAAAGGCCAACCGCATAGCCACGGTCTGATCCTCAAATTTGGGCCACAGCACACCGGGAGTATCCAGCAACTGGGTACCGCCCTCAATGACAAACCACTGATTCTGCCGGGTGACGCCGGGGCGATCCTCAACCTTCGCCTTGCCTCCCCGGTTCATACGGTTGATAAAGGAACTTTTGCCCACGTTGGGGATACCCACCACCATCGCACGGATGGTGCGGTTGGCGCCCTTGCTCTCCCATTTCTCTAACAGGTCGCTGAGCAATTCCCGTATAGCCGGGTCAAACTGGTTACAGCCACGCCCGGATTTACAATCCACTGCAATGGCGGCCATTCCCTGTTTCTTGAAATAGGTAAGCCAACGACGGTTGGCACTTTCATCCGCCAGATCCGCCTTGTTCAGTATCACCATCCGGGGTTTACCGGCGGTGAGCGTGTCCATCTCCGGATTACGGCTGGATAGCGGAATACGGGCATCCACAATTTCCACCACCGCATCCACCAGTTTCAGGCTTTCCTGGATCTTGCGGCGGGTGCGGGCCATATGGCCGGGAAACCACTGGATAGTTCCGATGGCCGGCCGGTCTCCGGTCTGCTCTGCCGGTTTCTCTACCGGGCGCTTGCGGCGGTCATCCCGCCGTTTTACCGGTTTTGTCGGCTTCGCCGACTTCATACCGGGACGAGTGCCAGAGGGGCGACCGCCCGATTTTTGATTGGTATTTCGGCGGTTTACAGCCATAATTTACTCTACCTTTCCGGGATTGGGCGAAAAGCGATAAATCACCCGGCCCACCAAATGATCCTGCGACAGACAACCCAATATACGGCTGTCCAATGACGCACTGCGATTATCCCCCATCACAAACAAGGTGCCCTCTTCCACAGTGATCTCTCTGGTAAATCCGTTGGTGGGAGTAAAACCGCCGTATACATAATCTTCAGTTAGTTCCTCGCCGTTACGGTATACGATACCAGTTTCGGCATTGATGTAAATGGTGTCCCCCGGCAATCCGATGACCCGCTTAATAAGCGGGGTATCGTTATCCCGGCGGATAACCACAATATCGCCGTGTTCCGGCTCGTACATAAAATCAGAGATCAGCAACCGGTCTCCATTCTGGAGAGTGCTGTACATAGAATCGCCATCCACATTCACCATACGGAAAAACACCGCAAACAGCACGCACACCAAGGACAGCGCCACCATTGCAGCCGAAACCCAGTCAAAACAGGAAACCAGCGATTTGGACGGGACATATTCAGGGGTGATCGCCTCGTTTTTCTCTAATTCGGACATCCGTATCCCTCCTGGTTAATCAAAATCGACACCGATGGAACTGGGCGGCCATACGGTAACCAGCACCTTACCAACGATATCTTTTTGGGAGATCATTCCGATCTCTTTCGTTCGGCTGTCCTTGGAATCGGATCGATTGTCACCCATCACAAAGACACAGCCATCCGGAACGACAGCCGTTTCGTGAAAATCCTTGTTGATGGTGGTGCCTTGAATATACGATTCGCTCAGCCGTTGACCGTTTACATACACCTCGCCGCTGACGATGGCTATTTCATCCCCCTCAACCGCAATGATCCGCTTGATCAGCGGTTCTTCCGTATACCGATCGATCACCACAATATCGCCATAACTATACTCCGTGGATAGGCTGGACAGCAATAACCGATCGCCATCTTTAAGTGTGGGAAGCATAGAATCGCCGTCAACACCGACCACCCGCACCACATACGTCAACAGCAGCAGCAGAACGGTCATTGTCGCCACAACGACACCTGCCCATTCATACGCCGTGATCACGGCGTGGCGATTACGTTCTCTTGCAGAAAACAAATGTTTTCCTTCCATATTGACCGCTCCTTTCATTCACTTCTTATCATTATAACATACTTTTTTCTCAAAATAAAGCAAAAAAGGGACTTTTCAGTCCCTTTTTTACAAAAATCTTTGGATTATTTAATCAGTTCCTTAACCTTAGCAGCCTTACCCACACGATCACGCAGATAATACAGCTTGCTACGGCGAACCTTACCGTGACGAACCACCTTAACGGCAGCCACATTGGGGCTATGCAGGGGGAACACACGCTCCACACCCACACCGTAGGCAACACGGCGAACGGTAAAGGTCTCGGCGATGCCGCTACCCTTCTTCGCAATCACAGTGCCCTCGAAAGCCTGGATACGCTCACGCTCGCCTTCACGGATCTTCACATCCACACGGATGGTGTCACCGATGTTGAAAGACGGGGTGGTCTCCTTCATGCTGTCACCGGAAATAATCTTCAATGCGTCCATAGTTCTTCCTCCAACTGTTTTCAGATGTTCTTACCGAACGGTGCCGGCAGAGGACCATCCGCTTTAATGTCGTGGCTTACGCCTGGCATTAAACCCCACAGGAAATACCTGCGGCAAAAAACGCCTGATATAATATAGCACAACCTATTTACAAATGCAAGTGTTTTTTTGAAAAAATGTAAAAATTTTCTGAAATGTTATAAAAACTCCGTGCCATCCGCCTTAGTCAGTCGCAGACGGAGATGATCCGCTCGGATCTCCTCGCCATGGAGGCTCGAAAGAGCAGTCACAAACAAGCCGGGGTTGATGTTTTCCGCACTGCCGCTGGGTAGTGTGACCTGCATTTTGCAAACATTCTCCCCCACCGGCTCCACGGTTGCATTGGCAAAGTGCGGTTTCAGGTCAATGGTCTTCATCGTTTTCTTTTTGGTGCGTTTCTCTACCGTCAGTTCCGGCTGACCCAATGCAGTCAACACCTTTTCGGCAGAACAGTACAGGGTCATCTCATACTCGGCGGCGACCAGATCTTTTACCTTATCCACCGCCTCGGCGGCCTCTACCACCGTCATTCCTTCCGGTAACACCGCATTCAGCCGGGTTACCAGTTCTCCATAGGGCATATCCTCTTCCAGGCGGATATCCATTGTTTCCCGCAAGCCCTCGTGACCCAACGACAGAGGCGCCGCAAACGTCAGATAAGGGTGTTTGTTAAACCCCTCGGTATACCACAGTGGGATCTGAGCCCGGCGCACCGCCCGGGTCATAGTCCGCATCAGATCCAGATGGGATACGTATTTTGCCCGTCCGGTTTTGGAGAACACGATTCTAACGTTTTTCAACACAGACACCCTCCTTCCAACAGGCGGCGCCACACCCGGAACAGGCCTGACGGCAGTTGGGGGTGGTGGTGGCGGCATGAGCCAGTTTGTTTTCGTTGATCAGGAATTGTTTGGTGACGCCGTAGTCCAGATGGTCCCAAGGAAGGATCTCATCATAATCCCGACGTCGGTTGGCATAAAAGGCCGGATCCAGACCACACTCTTTAAAGATCTCCATCCACGCCTCAAAATCAAAATGCTCCGACCAGGAATCCAGATTAAACCCTCGGCGAGAGCCCTCCTCCAGCACCCGGCACAGCCGGCGGTCACCCCGAGCCAGCACCGCCTCTAAGAAACTGGTCTTGGCATCGTGATAACTGAGGGAGATCTTTTTGGTGCGAATAGAGCCTTTCAGGTGCTGTTGTTTCTCGTCCAGTTGTTCCAATGTATCCTGCGGTTCCCACTGGAAGGGCGTAAAGGGCTTCGGCACAAAGCAAGAAGTGCTCATAGACACTGTGACGCCTTTGCCCTTAGGCTTCTCCGGGTTGGTGTAAAAGGCGTTGACTATCTTCTGACCCAACTGGGCAATGCCTTCGATATCCTCCGGCGTTTCGGTGGGCAGGCCCAACATAAAGTACAGTTTGACCGCTGTCCAACCGCCCTTAAACGCTTTTGTGACCGTTTCCAGGATCTCCTCTTCCGTGAGATTCTTATTGATGGCGTCCCGCAGACGCTGGGTGCCCGCCTCCGGGGCAAAGGTCAGACCCGCCCGGCGCAATACATTCAGCCGGTTGGCCAGTTCCTCAGAGAAGCCGTCCACCCGCAACGAAGGCAGAGAAATGTTGGTGTGCTCCTTTTCTGCCCAGTTGAGCAACCGGTCTAGCAATTCCTCCAATTTGGTATAATCACTGGTAGACAGAGAAGACAGCGAAAATTCCTCATAGCCGGTATTGCGGCACAGGTCGTGGCTCTGTTTGTCGATGGTGTCCACGGTTTTCTCCCGCACCGGGCGATAAATAAAGCCCGCCTGACAGAACCGGCATCCCCGGATACATCCCCGGAAGATCTCGCTCTGGGCACGGTCAAACACGATATCGGTATAGGGCACCACGAACTTATCCGGATAATAGCAAGTGTTCAGGTCTTTGATAATGCGCTTTTTAACGGTGGGTTTTACCCCCTCCAACGGCGTAACCGCCTGAACCGTGCCATCCTCATTATAGGCCACATCGTAAAATGACGGCACATAAACGCCTTCAATGTCGGCGCAGGCACGTAAGAATGCTTTTTTCGAATAGCCCTTGGCCTTGTACTCTTTATAGAGGTTGATGACCTCCAGATCCACCTCTTCCCCCTCACCCAGGAAAAACAGGTCGATGAAATCCGCCAAGGGCTCCGGATTGCAAGCGCAAGGGCCGCCGGCGACCACCAAGGGATAGCGCTCGTCACGGTCAGCCGAACGGAGCGGGACCTCTGCCAGTTCCAGCATATGAAGCAGAGCGGTATAACTCAATTCATATTGTAGCGTAAAACCGATGAAATCAAACGCCTTGATGGGGTCACGGCTCTCCAGGCCATACAGCGGAATGCCGTTTTCTTTCATCAGTTCTTCCATATCCGTATCGGGGGTGAACACCCGCTCGCACCATACATCCGGCTCGTTGTTGAACTGACCGTACAGGATCTTCATACCCAGATGGGACATACCCACCTCGTACAGATCCGGAAAGCAGAAAGCAAACCGCACCGCCACCTCATCCTTATTTTTGGTGACGCTGTTTAGTTCACCGCCGGTATAGCGGGCAGGCTTTTGCACCTGCAAAAACAGATTTTCTAACCGTTCTTTCATAATTATCTCCTTATTGTTTATGCTAAACCTATGGGGGTATGTGTAATGAAGCAAACCGGGAAATATCTGGTGGCAGGGGCTCTGGCCGGGATACTCAACGGTCTGTTCGGTGCCGGCGGCGGTCTGGTGTTGGTGCCGCTATTATCCGGCTGGGCAAAACTGGAAGAAAAGCGCTCCTTTGCCACCTCGGTGGCGGTGATACTGCCCTTGTCCGTGGTTTCCTATACCCTGTTTTGCCTGGGTGGCGGGAACGTCTGGGGGGATGCTCTCCCCTATCTGTTGGGCGGGATCGCCGGCGGGCTGTTGTCTGCTAGGTTGTTCCGGAATATCTCCGCTCTGTGGTTGCACCGTCTGTTCGGCGTTCTCATCCTATACGGCGGGATAAAGGCGGTGCTGGGATTATGAACATTGTAAATTTCTTGATCGGACTTGCCACCGGGATCATCAGCGGATTCGGTATCGGCGGCGGGTCGCTGTTGGTGCTGTATCTCACCGCCTTTGCCGGAGTAGCACAGCAAGAAGCGGGCGGTATCAATCTGCTGTATTTCATCGGCTGTGCCCCGGCGGCACTCATCGGGCACATCCGCCAAAAAGCCGTGGAATGGAAAGCCGTATTGTGGTGCGTGGCAGCCGGGATCGCCACAGCCATTCCCACCGCCCTATTTACCGAGGGAATGGACACACACCAGTTGCACCGATTGTTTGGAGCGGTACTGATCTCTGTGGGCATCCGGGACCTGCGGTCTACAAGGAATAACACGT
>CAYSRL010000057.1:0-7823 GCA_964433515.1 uncultured Ruminococcus sp. | reverse complement strand
CCCCTGACCTCTTGATTCGTAGTCAAGCACTCTATCCAGCTGAGCTACGAGCGCATATCGCCTCGTTTTGGCAACGCATTGAATTATACCTATTTTTGTCGGTCTTGTCAAGGGTTATTGCGAAAAAAATAAAAAAGTTTTTTAGCCTTTGCCCATTACGAACATATTCGCCCTGCTTTCGGGAAAACTACGGACAATTCTGTGTAGGTGGTGTTGGGATGACCATAGCGGTGGTACGGACAGTGATACTTTATCTTCTGCTGATGGCGGCCATGCGGTTGATGGGCAAACGCCAGTTGGGGGAACTACAGCCCTCTGAACTGGTAGTGACCCTGCTGCTGTCCGACCTGGCGGCGGTGCCTATGCAGGAAAACGGTCTTCCTCTGCTCAACGGCATCCTCCCCATCCTGGTACTGGTGTCGCTGGAATTGCTCATTTCCGGGATCATGCTCAAATCCCCGGCGGTGGCCCGGCTGGTGTCCGGGTCTCCCCTGCCCCTCATCCGGGACGGCAAGGTGGACGAGAAAACCATGCGGCGGCTCCGCATCACGGTGGACGATCTGCTGGAATCCCTGCGCCAGCAAAACGTCTTCGACATCCGGCAGGTGCAATACGCCATTGCCGAAACCAACGGCCACATCAGCGTGTATCTCTATCCCCGGTTCCAACCAGCCACAACCGGGGACGTAAAGGCGAACATCGACGACGATATGCCGGTGGTGGTGGTCAGCGACGGCGCCCTCTGCGACTGGGGAATGGGTCTGTGCGGACTTACTGAGGAAAAACTGGCAAACCTTCTCCGAAAGCGAAAATGCCGGCAGGAAGACGTGTTCCTTATGACCGCCACCCGAGAGGGTGA
Organism: uncultured Ruminococcus sp.; assembly: GCA_964433515.1. Lineage (GTDB taxonomy): Bacteria > Bacillota > Clostridia > Oscillospirales > Acutalibacteraceae > UBA5905. The sequence goes on along the minus strand of CAYSRL010000057.1, from coordinate 6,964 downwards.
CCTGTACGTATTGACCCGGGCAGATGTGAAAGGCGGTGGCGGATGAAACGGCTGTGGATAGCGGTGGGACTTTTGGCGGTGGCGGTGGGTCTGTGCGTGACCGCCACCCTCTATCAGCACCGGCAGATCGACCGTATGCTGGGCACCCTGGACCGGTTGGAGACGGCCTATACCGCCGGGGACTCCGCCGAGGCCCACCGGCTGGCGGAACAACTGGCCACCGACTATGAGGCGGCAGGACAGGTGCTTTACTGTTTTATCGCCCACAAAGAATTGGCAGACAGTCAGGAAACGGTGGCGGTTTTGCCCGCTCTGCTCCGGCAGGGTGGCGAGGAAGAACTGCGAATGGAGATCGCCCGTCTGCGGGAACAATTCCGGTATCTGCGGGACGTGGACGACCCGACCGTATGGAATATATTGTAAAAAAGACTCATCCGCCGGATGAGTCTTTTTCGCTTATTCTGCAGAGGTTTCAGAACCGAAGAACTCGGTCAGCACGTTGATGCAGTCGTAGGTGGCCTGCCACCGGTTGGAACCGCCCATCGTCACAAACACATAATCGTGACCGTCCTCGCCCTCGGCATAACTGGCCATCGTGTGGCCTGCCTCGGTGGTGTATCCGGTCTTGCCGGCGATAACGGTAGCCCCCTCCGGCTCGGTGCCATACATCCGGCTGAACAGGGTGCTATACAGTTCCAGACCATCCGGATTCTGGGGAGTCTCGGCGGTGACGTAGTGATAGGTGGACAGCACCTCTCGGCAGGTGGGGTCTTTCATCGCCGCCATCAGAATCACCGCCATATCCGTTACGGTGGTGTAATGATCGACGTTATGAAGGCCGCTGGTGTTGGTGAAATGGGTATCTTTCAGCCCCAAGGCTTTTGCCCGCTCATTCATCAGCTCGGCAAAGGCGGCCTCATCCCCCGCCAACAGATTGGCAAGACCGATGGTGGCGTCCGCACCGGAAGGCAGAATACACCCATACAGCATATCGGTGACCGTCACCTGTTCTCCCGCCGCAAAACCCGCCACCGAGGCCTGTTGGATATACAGGTCATTGAGCAGTTCAAAAGGCATCTCGTAGGTGGCATTCAAATCGGTGGCGTTCTCCACCGCCACCAACAGGGTCATCATCTTGGTAATAGACGCCGGGTACGCCCGGGTGTCCGCCCCTTTCTGCGCCAGGATGCGCCCGGTGGTTACATCCACCAGCACCGCATAGGCGGCATCCACCTCCGAGCCCAACGTGACGGTATCGGCATCGGCGGTGGGATAAGGGATCTCGTAGGTGGGTTCCGCCGGCTCATCCGGCGTTTCCGGCTGGACGGGGGTCTCCGGCTGGGTGGAGGGCAGCGGATCGTCCGGAAGCATCAGCATCACACCGGTAACCGCCACCGCCGACACCAGCAACAACAATCCGCTCAAAAGGGCGATCCGTCGCCAAAAATATTTTTTCCACAAGCGTTTTCGCCTGGCGGCACGCTGGGCAGGGGTCAGTCCGCATTTTTGTTCTCTCACTCATTCACATCCTCTACTGAAAACCCACAAAAGCCTCCGGTATACCGGAGGCCTTCGGGATTATTCTCCTTTTGCTTCGTTCAGGGTCACGGTGACCGTCAGGGAGGATACCTTACCGGTACGCTGGTCCGAACGCAACAGTTTCAGCGTTACCTCATCCCCCACCTGATGCTTTGCCAACTCGGCACGCAGCGTGCCGTAGTCGGTGATCTCGACCCCGTCCACCGCCACGATCAGGTCGTTGACCTTTACCTCGGTGTCCTCCAAGCAGGAACCCTCTTCGATCGTGGCGATCATAAAGCCTTTGTAGATACCGGAATCAATGGTCTGGCCGGTGATACCCAACGCCACACGGCCACTGACATACCCATTCTTCAACAGAGAATCGATAACCACCTTTGCCTCGTTAATGGGGATGGAGAAACCCAATCCCTCGTAACCGGTGGCGGCAATCTTGGCGGAGTTGATACCCACCACCAGACCCTGCTTATTCAGCAAGGGTCCGCCGGAGTTACCGCTGTTGATGGCCACATCCACCTGCAAGCACTTAATGGCATAGCCGGTATCGTCATAGACATCCCGTGCCTTGGCGGAAACAATACCCTGAGTAGCGGTCCAGGACAGACCGGCCGCATTACCCAGCGCCACCACCCGGGCGCCCACCTCTAATTCGTCGCTGTCGCCAAATTCGGCGGGAGTCAGGTCGCTGGCCTTTACTTTGATGACCGCCAGGTCGGTGGCCTCATCCACGCCGATAACTTCGGCGTCCTCATACACGGTGCCATCATAGGTGGTCACATCGATCCGATCGTATTTCTGGCTGGTGTATTCATTGATAACACAATGGCGGTTGGTGATGATATAGCCGTCGGCGGTCATCACAATGCCGGAGGCGGCGCCCGCCTCGGTCAGGTTGCTCTCGCCGAAATAGAAACTGCTGGAACGGCTGTACATCGTCAGCACCACGGTGGAATCGTAGTTGCGCTTGACGATCTCCTCGGTGCTCAGACCGCCGTCGTCGGTATCCCAGGTGTTTATCTCCAGAGAAGGCGCATCCTCGTTGGAGGAATCGGTAATACCGGTCGTTCCCTCCGATTGCGGTTCGTTACCGTCACGCACTCCGTCTGCCAACAGGATGCAACCCCACACAAACAGCGCCACGGTGGCAATCACCGCCAAAACGATCAAAAAGGTGACAACACCTTTCTTTTTCTTCTTAGGGGGTTCCGGCGCCGAAGGCGGAACCGGCTGACCCGGCTGGGGATAGCGGGGATAGGCGCCGGCAGGCTGGGTATAGCCGGTATTTGCCGGAGGCACATACCGATAGGTGCCATCGCTGTTCCACACCGGGTTTGAGGTGACCGGGGTGGCGGGACGCACCGGGGGCACCGCCGTGGCGGGCTGTACCGGAGGGGTCGATGTCACCGGGGGCACCGGCGGAACCGGCGATGCCGGAGGCGTTACCGGCTCTGTAGGGGTCACAGGCTCAACCGGGTTGACCGGCTCCGTGACCGGAGGGGTGGGCGGAGTGCCTGCACCCTCGTTGTTGGGAATATTCCAGTTGTCGGACATAATGGTTCACAACCTTTCACTTTATTAACCCCAGTATACCGGGGAATTGTGTCAATAGTATGAATAGGAAACGAGCATTTCGTTAATTTACCGGAACCCAGAAGGAAAACTCGGTAAACTCACCCTCCACCGAACGGACCGAGATCTCGCCGCCGTGGAGAGAGATCACCGTCTGCACGATATACAGACCCAGACCAACGCCGTTTTTATCCAAGCCCCGGGAACGGTCACTCTTGTAAAAACGCTCGAAAATCCGGGGCATCTCGCTGGCGGGGATACCGGCGCCGGTGTTGCGGATGGCGACATACGCTCTGTCCCCGGTCCGCTGTAAGCGGATGTCAATGCATCCGCCCTCATCGGTGAATTTTATGGCATTATCCAGCAAATTATACAACACCTGATTCATCAGGTCATAATCACCGAGAATTTCCAACCGGTCGCAATCGTCGATACCGGTGATGCGGAGGCGTTTCTTCTCGATCCTCTGCTCGGAGGCCACCAGCACGCTACACACGACCTCAGTCAGATTCAGCCGGGCAGTGTTCATCTTCAATTCGCCGCTATCGATGCGGCTCAGATTCAGCATCGACTGGACCAAACGGGACAACCGCTTGACCTCATCGGATACGATCTTCATATAATACGCCTGTTTCTCCCGGGGGATGGTGCCGTCCAGCATCCCGTCCAAAAAGCCCGCAATGCTGGTCATAGGGGTGCGCAACTCGTGGGACACGTTGGCGATAAAACTCCGACGCATCATCTCCACCGAGGAAAGGGACACCGCCATACTGTTGAGGGCTTCTCCCAATTCGGCCACCTCGTCTTTGCCACGGACGGCGACCCGGGCGCTGAAATCCCCATCGGCAAACCGCCGGGTGGCGGCGGCCATCTGGCGCAGAGGACGGACAAACCGGTCGGTGATCACCCACACCACGCCAAAGGAAAACAGCAAGGCGCCCAGCACCGCCAACAGATAAATGCGGAAATTATCCTTAAACGTGCGGGCTAAGGCATCCGCCGGTGAAGAGGCAAACACATATCCCAGCACCGTCCGGTCGTTGATGGTCACCGGCACGGCGGCGGTATACTGGTTGTCCCGGTATAACCCGCCCAGGGTGCCCACCTCGTAATAACTGTCGGTTATCTTGGGGATCACCTCTTTCAGCGAGGCATCCTCGGCAAAAGAATCGCCTTCGAATTCCCCTGCTGTCAGCAGAACACGACCCTCGGTGTTGGTCACCAACACCGTAGCGTCGATCGCCTCCGGCAACAAATTAAGTATGGGTTTCAGTTGTGTCTCGTTGAGCCGATAGACCACCGTATTGCCCTTTATCTCGGTGGCGGTGGCAGACAGCGCCGTATACCCGGCGATGTTCTCGGCGTTTTTCAGCAGCAGTTCCTTCTTATCCTTTGCCAAGGCATCCGCCGTCAGGAAGATCTGCAACAGGGTCATAGACAGAAAACCCAGCACCACCACCAGCGAGATCACTGAAAGGTATTTGGAAAATACACTTTTATACATAGCGGTGACCTCCGTTTAGTCGTTTACGACCTCAAACTTATAGCCCACGCCCCACACGGTTTTCAAATTCCATTGTTCCGAAACGCCGTCCAGTTTTTCCCGCAGGCGTTTGACGTGAACATCCACGGTGCGGCTATCGCCATAGTATTCAAATCCCCACACCTCGTCCAGCAGTTGGTCACGGGTATAGACCCGGTTGGGGTTGCTGGCCAAATGATAGATCAGTTCCATCTCCTTGGGCGGAGTGTCCACCGGCTTGCCCTTTACCCTGAGTTCGTAATTCTCCATATTGATGGACAGCCCATCGTATTCCACCACCCGGGCCTTTTTCTGCTCGTTGATGCCGCTGCGGCGGAGCACCGCCCGGATGCGGGCGATCACCTCTTTGGTCTCAAAGGGTTTGACCACATAGTCGTCGGCGCCCAATTCCAGCCCCAACACCCGGTCAAACACTTCTCCTTTGGCGGTGATCATAATGATGGGACACTGGGATCGTTTGCGGATCTCCCGGCACACCTGCCAACCGTCCAGGCGGGGCATCATCACATCCAGCAGGATGAGATCCGGCTTTTCGGTTTCAAACATCGCCAGCGCCTGCTCGCCATCACAAGCGGTCACCGCCGTGAATCCCTCTTTTTCCAAATACAGACGCAGCAATTCGCAGATGTTACTGTCGTCATCCACAACCAGTATTTTGATGTCGGTCACCTTTGCTACCTCCTCGCTATCATCTAGTGTACCCAGTTTACCACAACCGGGCACCGGGATGTATGAACAGAAATTAAATTATTCAGCCAAAATGTGACAAATTAATGAATTGGACACCAGGAACCCCTCCCGGGTCAGGCGAATACCGTCCCCCTCCGCCACCGCCAAACGGCGGGGCAACCGGGCGGCATTGTCCACCCACGATTGCGGCAGGTCGGCGTTAAACCGCCGACGGAAGCCCTCGGCGGTCAGCCCCTCGGCAAGCCGTAACCGAAGCAGGGCGTATTCCTCGGGACTGCCCACCCCCGCACCCTCCTCCGGGTCGCTGACCGGTGCGCCGCCGGACAGGAAATAAGCGGTGTCCCTGGGATAGGTGAACCGCCGGCTGTCCAGACAAGAACTGGCGGCAGGGCCGATGCCGAGATACGGCCGGCTATCCCAATATTTGAGATTGTGACGGCTCTCACAGCCGGGTTTGGCGGTGTTGGATATCTCGTATTGCCGATACCCCAAACTGTCCAGCCGGTCCATCACCGCCAGATACAGGTCGGCGGTGGCATCCTCGCCCGGCAGAGGGGGTGGGCAGTGACCGTAAGGGGTGTCCGGCTCGATCTTCAGCAGATAGGCGGATACGTGGGCAGCCCCCCATTCTGCCGCCCGCTCCGCACTCATAAGGGCGGTTTTCTCGGTTTGGCCGGAAATGCCCAGCATCACATCCAGAGAGACGTTTTCTATACCGGCGTGGCGGGCATCCGCCAGAGTGCGGGTCACATCCGCCGGGGTATGCCGACGCCCCAGGGCCGCCAACTCCGCCGGGAGTGCGGACTGCATCCCCAGGCTCAGCCGGTTGCCGCCGGCAGCGGCAAAAGCGGCAAGGGTGTCCGCCAGATCGTCGGCGGGATTGGCCTCCAGAGTGATCTCCGGGCCGTTGTTCAGCAGTCCAAACAGGTCGTCCGCTCTGCGGATGATCTGCGCCAACCGCTCACCGCCCAGCAGAGCCGGGGTGCCGCCGCCGAAATACAGGGTATCGGCGGTAAAGGGGTGCTCCTCCGCCCACCGCTCCATCGAGGCCACCACCCCGGCGGTATAGCGGTCCAGTTCTTCCTCCCCGGCAAGGGGGGTGGAATAAAAGTCGCAATAGGGACACTTGCTGACGCAAAATGGCGTATGAATATAGAGTCCGACCGGTTGCATACAGCACCTCCCTACCGAATTTCTTCTATTTTATCACATATGACAATATATCGCAAGGTAAATCGGCGAAATCACCCCTTGACCGAGAGAAATTTTCAGGGTATAATAAGAAAAAACAAATCTCGACAGGAGGTATATCCGATCATGGAGATGATGAATAAAGTTACCCTGAACATCTGCGGCACCGATTATGTGGTGACCACCGACGAAGCCCCCGGCTATATGCAGGAGTTAGCCGCCCAGTTGGACGCCCGCATCCGCAACGTGATGAACAGCAACGAGCGCACCAGCCTGGTGATGGCCACCGTGATGACCGCCCTGATGCAGGCGGACGAGGCCAAAAAGGCCGCCCAATCCGCCGACAACCTGCGCAAACAGCTCAAGACCTTCTTTGACGACAACAACCGCACCCGGGTAGAGAGCGAGAGCCTCCGCCGGGAGGTGGCCCAG
>CAYSRL010000056.1:0-7835 GCA_964433515.1 uncultured Ruminococcus sp. | reverse complement strand
AATGTCACCGGTGAGCCGCTTGGCCTTCATACCGCCGGTAATTTTCTTAGCCATGCGGCGGTGGCAGTGGGCATCTTATAATAGCCCTTCATAATGTTATAGCCACGGGCCACAAACTCGCCATTGACCCCATCGGGACAATCGGCACCGGTCTCCGGATCCACCACCTTGCACTCCACATGGGCAAAGGCGCTGCCCACCGTTTCGGTGCGCACCTCCAGAGAGTCGTAATAACTACTCATAGTACAGCCGGGGGATGCCTCGGTCTGACCGTATACCGACACGATCTCTTTCATCCCCATACGGCCTGTGGCGGCCTCTTTCATCAGATCAGCAGGGCAGTTGGCACCCGCCATAATGCCGATGCGCATATAAGAGAAATCCGTCTTTTCAAAGTCGGGATGCTGCATCATAGCGATGAACATCGTGGGCACACCGTTAAAGGCGGTGATGTGCTCGTTGTGGACACAGGCAAGCGCCGGTTTCGGGGAGAAATACGGCAACGGCAGCATGGTCGTGCCGTGGGTCATACTGGCGGTCATACTCAGCACCATACCGAAGCAATGGAACATCGGCACCTGGATCATCATCCGGTCGGCGGTGGACAGATCCATATGGTCGCCGATGTATTTGCCGTTGTTCACCACGTTGTAGTGGGTCAGCATCACGCCCTTGGGGAAACCGGTGGTGCCGGAGGTGTACTGCATATTGCAGACATCGTCCTTGTTGACCAGCGCCGCCATCCGGTATACCTCGGACAGAGGTGTCTGGTTCGCCCGCTCTATAAACCCATTCCACTCCATACAGCCCTTTTGCGTATACCCCACCGTGATGACATTCCGCAGGAAGGGCAGACGCTTGGCGTGGAGGGGGTGGCCGGGCTTGGTGGTGGCCAGTTCGGGGCAGAGTTCAGCGACGATCTCGCCATAGTGACAGTCCTTTGCGCCCTCGGTCATAATGAGGGTGTGGCTGTCCGACTGGCGCAAGAGGTATTCGATCTCGTGGATCTTATAGGCGGTGTTCACCGTCACCAGCACCGCCCCCAGTTTCACCGTCGCCCAGAAGGCGATATACCACTGGGGCACATTAGAGGCCCACACCGCCACGTGGGTGCCGGCCTTGACCCCGCAGGCGATCAGCGCCCGGGCGCACCGGTCCACATCGTCACGGAACTCGGAATAGGTGCGGGTGTAATCCAGGGTGGTGTATTTGAAGGCGTACTGGTCGGGGAATTCCTCCACCATCCGATCCAGCACCTGAGAGAACGTGCAGTCAATAAGCCGGTCCTTTTCCCACACGTATTTGCCGGTGTGGGCCCGGTTATAGTACAGAGCGCTCTCGTTGCGGGAGGTATCCCCGAACTGGCGCATATAGTGGACGAACTGGGTGAGGATGATCTCCATATCGTCCAGCTCAGGACACCAAACGGGATCCCACACCAGCGAGACGAAGCCATCGTAATTCACCGACCGCAGAGCCAGCATCATCTCTTTGATGGGCAGGGCGCCCTCACCCATCAGGCAATATTCCAGTTGACCGTCATGGCACACCGCATCGCTGACGTGGACGTGACGGACATAGGCGCCCAGATTCTTAATGACCTCCTCCGGGGTTTCGCCGCCGGTGAAATAGGCGGCGGACCAATGCCACAGGGCCGCCACCCGGTCGCAGGCAAAACGATCCAGCAGGTCACGGAGCACCGCCGTATTGGCAAACAAGCCGGAGGTTTCGATCACCAGCGTGACCTCCCGGTCCTCAGCGGTGGGCAACATCCGCTCCACCAGAGCGGACACCCGCTGCACCGCCTCTTCCCTATCCTCGGCATCGGCGGCCTTTAGCCGCACGCAGGGGATGGACAGGTTGGCGGCAATCTCCAGACACCGGGCGATCTCCTCCACCGCCTTATCGGTGGGGCCGTCAGAGGCGTTGGAAACGGTGTCGATGCAGGGGATATCCAGCCCCTTCTCAAACAGCCGGCGACGGGTGGCCGCCGCAGCGTAATCGTGAAAGGCACCGTCCTTATCGGTGAACAGACGGTTATAGATATTGTGCAGTTCAATGCCCTGAAACCGCAGGTCACGGGCAGTATCGCAGAATTGCTCGAAATTAGGGGTATGCCACCCTTTGGTGGAAAACGAGAGTTTCATCGGTTAACCCTCCTCATAGATGATTTTGTTGACCGCATTGAGATAGGCCCGCAGAGAGGCGCCCAGAATGTCGGTGGAGATGCCGGTGCCGGAATACAGACGGCCCCGGTCACGGAGTTTGACCAGCGCCTGACCCACCGCCTCTTTGCCTTCGGTGACCGCCTGGATCTGGAAATCGTCCAGTTCATAGTGATACCCAATGATCTGGTCGATCGCCTTAAAGGCGGCGTCAATGGGGCCATCGCCGATGGACACACTTTGGAGCGTGCCCTCATCCCGCTGAAGCGTGATCTGGGCAGAGGCAGAGATGATATTGCCGGTGTTGATGACGTAATTGACAAGTTGATAGGTCGCCGGAACCTGCAACGCCACGTTGGCGACGATGGCCTCCAGTTCCTTGGCCGCCACCGTCTTTTTCTCCGCCACCCGGCAGAATTCCTCATACACCCGGGCGGTGTCCTCCTCGGACAGGTCATAGCCCAACTGAGCCACCGCCGCCGAAACCGCTTCCCGGTCGTCGTTTTGATCCAGACGGATGCCCTCGTTTGCCGGAGCAACGGCACCGGACGGCTTTTCGTTGCGGGCAGGGTCGGTGATCCAGCCGATCTGCTTCACGATCCGGCCCATCTCCGTATAGCGGATGCCGGTGGCAAAGCCGTAACTGTCACCGCAGTTTTTGCACATGGTGGCAAAGGTGTTAAGGTCGGTGATGTTGCCGCCGATGGCGGTCTTGACGCAGTCGGCGCCGGCGCCCACCGCCTGAATAGCGGCGGCACAGGCCAGACCGTTTTGATTGTCGCAGATAACCCCCAGGGGCAGGTCGGTATGGATGCCGCCCACAAAGGCGGCAAAATCGTCCGGCAAACGGCCGCCGGTGGAATCCCACACCGACACGGTGTCCGCACCAGCACCCACGGCGGCGTCGATGGCCGCCTGGAGATAGCCGTCGTCCGCCCGGGTGGCGTCCACGGCGCAGAATTCCACCGCCACGCCCTTTTGCTTGGCGGCGGTCACCACGGTGGCGATCCACTGGAGCATCTTATCCGGCTTTTTGTGGCAGGTGTATTCCATACCCACCGGGGACACCGGCAACTGAATGCGGATACAGGGCTTTGCCGCCCCCTCCAGCGCCGCCGCCGCCAATTCCACGCTCTCGGCGGTGACACCCGCCGCCACCGACAGGGTGGCATTCTTAACAAAAGAAGCCATGGTCCGCACCAGCAGGGTGTCGGAGCGCACCTCGGTGATGGGCGGCAGTTCGATGATATCCACCCCCAGTTTTTCCAACTGGCGGGCCATCTCGATTTTTTCCTTAAACGTGTATTGACCCTGACACAGGGTCGTGTCGGCGATGCGGATGTGTTTCATTATGAAAACTCCCTTTCTGATAGGTGTGTGTTGGCACACCAAAAATAATAAAACCCTGAAGCAATCTATATGCTTCAGGGACGAAAATACTTTCCGTGGTACCACCCTAATTACCGTCAAAGACGGTCACTCTGCAAGGCTCCAACAAGCCTTCTGCCATGGTAACGGGGCAAGCCGTAGCGCCCTACTGCCGGTTGGGTTGGGGCACTCTGCTCAGGAGCCAGACTCTCATTCGGAGCGTGCCACCCTCACAGCAACGGTGGCTCTCTGAGACGCTCGGATGAACGAGAAATTCTCCTTCAACGCATTTCACAAGTTAAAGTGTTAAAGGGATTATACCACCGTCAAAATCGTTTGTCAAGAAGTTTTAGAAATTTAAATCAGAAAAGCGCCCGATTACGTTGAATACACCATTTTCACTGCAGGGGAAAAGTCGGAGGGATTGTTATGCGCTCTGCGGCCACCTCATCCGTCAGCCTGATGGCTGACAGCTTCCCCTCTCCGAGGAAGCCTTCGCCCTATTCAACGCAGTAAGGACGATTGAACGAGCCGATTTCGATCAAATTCCCCTCCGGGTCGGCGATATAGCAGGTGCGCTGTCCCCAGGGTTCGGTTGTTGGTTCTAAAATAGAACGGGCTCCTTTCCCAATCGCCCTTTCATATTCCAAATCCACTTCATCAAACGTATCCACATATAGAGCGATTTCAAAATGGCCGTTAAACCCCTTGGTATATTCATACTTTCTGCTTGTCATTTTTTCAAAGTTCTTTCGCTCGTACAGCATAAACAGCGTACCATCTTTGACAAGATACACGTTTTCAGCAGTTTCCCCCTCGGTGATGTCAAACCCGAGAACATCTCTGTAAAACCGCACCATCGTGGGCATATCCTCCACAAACAATCCAAAACCGTCCAGTTTCACTGTTGTTTCCTCCGTCAAATACGATTGATCGGGTTCATTATACCACACACTCTCCCCTTTTTCAACCAACAAAAAAACAGGCTCACAAAAGCGTGAGTTGTCCGTTAAGAACATCACGCTAACGTGAGCCTGTTTTACTTTCGCTATTACAACTGTACCGTCCAACCGTACGGGTCTTCGGTCTTGCCCCACTGGATGCCGGTGAGGGTATCGTACAGCATCTGGGTCACTTCGCCGATCTCGCCGTTATTGACGGTGTATTTCTGGTCGGTATAGGCCAGTTCGCCGATGGGGGACACCACGGCGGCGGTGCCGCAGCCCCACGCCTCTTCCAAAGTGCCGTCCGCCATCGCCGCCTGCAGTTCCTCAATGCTCAAGAGGCGCTCGGACACGGTGTAGCCCTTGTCTTTCAGCACCTCGATGCAGGATTTGCGGGTGATGCCGGGCAGAATGGAACCGGACAACTGCGGGGTGACGATCTCACCGGCGATCTTGAACATCACGTTCATAGCGCCCACTTCCTCAATGTACTTACGGTGGACACCGTCCAGCCACAGCACCTGGGAATAGCCCTTTTCTTCTGCCCGCTTGCCGGCCCGGTTGGAGGCGGCGTAGTTGCCGCCGCACTTGGCCTCGCCCGTACCGCCGCGGACGGCGCGGACATCCTCGGTCTCGATCATGATCTTCACCGGGTTGATGCCCTCTTTGTAGTAAGAGCCCACCGGGGAGGCGATGATGATGTACGTGGCGTTCTGCACGGCGTGCACGCCCAAAGACTCATCGTTGCCAAACATAAAGGGGCGCAGGTACAGAGAGGTGCCGGGTGCAGAGGGAGTCCAGTCCTGCTCCACTTTCACAAACTCTGTAAGCGCTTCCAGCGCCATCTCCTCAGGAATCTGCGGCAGGCACATCCGGTCGGCAGAGTTGTTCATCCGGCGAATATTCTCCATCGGGCGGAACAACTGCACCTTGCCGTCGGCCCGGCGATAGGCCTTCAGCCCCTCGAAGATCTCGGAACCATAGTGCAGGACGGTGGAGGCGGGGTGAATGGACAAGGGCGCAAAGGGAACGATGCGGGCGTCGTGCCAGCCCACCCCCTCGGTGTAGTCCATCAGAAACATATGGTCGGTAAAGATCTTGCCGAAGCCCAAGGTGTCCGGTGCGGGCTTCTCCTTGGGGGTGGCGGTGAGAATTTTCTGGATCTGCATAGTTCTCACTCCTTATTCAAAGTCGGCGCCCAATTTCAGGGCGGTGCGGTTGGTGTCAAGCAGATTCGCTTTACGGGCAGAAACCACCTTGGACAAGGTGCCGGTGATGCTGTCCGGGTCATACTGACCGGTGACCGCCAGCAGTTTGCCCACGATGATCATATTGGCCAGGTTGCCGAGGCCGTTATCCCCCGCCATTTTGGTGGCCGGGATGTAATAGGCGGTCACGTCGGTGCGGTTCACCTTACGCTCCACCAGGGTGGAGTCCACCAAGATGATGCCGCCGGGTGCCACGCTGTCCTCGAACTTGTCCAGCGAGGGCAGGTTCATCGCCACCAACACGTCCGGGCGGGTGACGATGGGGGAACCCACCGCCTCGTCGCTGAGGATGACGCTGCAACTGGCGGTGCCGCCCCGCATCTCGGGGCCGTAGGAGGGCAGCCAACTGACCTGGCGCTCCTCCATCAGCCCTTTATAGGCCAGGAATTTGCCGGCGAACAGGATGCCCTGACCGCCGAAACCGGAAAACAAATACTGGGTCTGGCTCATTGTGCATCCTCCTCTGCCGTTTTGTCTTTATACACGCCCAAGGGATAATAGGGCAGCATATTCTCCTCCAGCCACTTGAGGGCATCCGCCGGGGTCATACCCCAGTTGGTGGGGCAGGTGGAAACCACCTCCACCAGAGAGAAACCCTTGCCGTCGATCTGGTTCTGGAAAGCCTTTTTGATGGCCTTTTTCGCCTTGCGGACGTTGGCCACGTTGTTGACGGTGACCCGCTCCAGATAGGTGGCGCCCTCCAGCTCGGACAGCATCTCGCACACCCGGATGGGGTAGCCGCAATGGTTCACATCCCGGCCGTAGGGAGAGGTCTGGGTGACCTGTCCGGGCAGAGAGGTGGGGGCCATCTGGCCGCCGGTCATACCGTAAATGGCGTTGTTCACAAAGATAATGGTAATGTTCTCGTTGCGGGCGGCGGCGTGCACCGTCTCCGCCATACCGATGCTCGCCAGATCGCCGTCACCCTGGTATGTAAAGACAATGTGCTTGTCAGGGTCGGCCCGCTTGGCGCCGGTGGCAACAGCGGGGGCACGGCCGTGGGCGGCCTCGATCATATCGCAGTTGAAATAGTCGTAGGCCATAACCGAGCAACCCACCGGCGCCACACCGATGGTGCGTCCCTCGATCCCTAACTCGTCAATGACCTCCGCCACCAGACGGTGGATGATGCCGTGGGTACAGCCGGGGCAATAATGCAGGGGCACATCGCACAGGGCGTGGGGTTTTTCAAACACAACAGCCATCAGAGGTCACCTCCGTTCTCGTTGGCTTTGACAATGGCGGCCAGCACCTCTTCGGGAGAGGGGATGATACCGCCGGCCCGGTTGCACAGGCTAACCGGTTTCTTACATTCGGTGGCCAGACGGATATCCTCGATCATCTGACCCATAGACAGTTCCACGGAAACAAAGGCTTTCACCTTGTCCGCCGCCGTCTTGAAGGGGGCAACGGGGAAAGGCCACAGGGTGATGGGCCGGATCATACCCACCTTGATGCCCATCTTGCGAGCCTCGTTGATGGCGTTCTTCGCCACCCGGGAGGCGATGCCAAAGGCGGTGACGCAGATCTCTGCATCCTCCATCAGGTATTCCTCATACAGTGCCTCGTTCTGCTCAATGTAGGCATACCGCTCATACCGCTCAAAGTTGGTCTTTTCCAGAGCATCCGGCTGCAGGAACAGGGAGTTGACCACATTGTGCTCACGCTCCATATTGGTGCCGGTGGTGGCCCAGGGTTTTTCTACGGTCTCCGGTTCGGGGAAGTCCAGAGAGACCGGCTCCATCATCTGACCCATAGTGCCGTCCGCCAGAATCATCGCCGTCATCCGGTACTTATCCGCCAGGTCAAAGCCCTTCACCGTCAGCGAGGCCATCTCCTGCACCGAGGCGGGAGCCAGCACCAGCATCCGGTAGTCGCCGTGACCGCCGCCACGGGTGGCCTGGAAATAGTCGGACTGGCTGGGCTGAATGCCGCCAAGACCCGGGCCGCCGCGCTGAACGTTCACAATCAGCGCCGGCAGGTCGGCACCCGCCATATAGGACAGACCCTCTGCCTTCAGGGAAATTCCGGGGCTGGAGGAGGAGGTCATCACCCGCTTGCCGGTGGCGGCCACGCCGTACACCATATTG
>CAYSRL010000055.1:0-8000 GCA_964433515.1 uncultured Ruminococcus sp. | reverse complement strand
CTCCCTCCTTGAGGGAGGAGGATTTTCGCCGTAGGCGAAAAGACGGAGGGAGTCATTCTAACCCATAAAAGCAAGGGACTAAGTGATGTGGATGATGTTTGTTGATCGTTAATTGAATATGCTCTACCAGTTCCGAAAAAGAATTTCCTTCTAAGTTATCGTCAAAGATAGCGGTTTCTGCCCATATATAGCCGGGATTTTTCAAATCTTTGTATCCGCCACTCCCTAAAGAATCTTTCTGTTTGCTGATTTCTACGTGCTCAAACCAGACGATGCTACTGATGTGACCATCACAACTAAACAGCAAAGTTAAAAATTCCTGCCAATTTGGAAAGAGCAATTCGGAGCAAACGGAATTGGATTCAATATAATTAGCAATTCGTTGATTCATCTTTTTCACTCCTTACTCCACCACAGCCACATTCTCTTCGCCCAACAGCCGTTTCAGCTCCTGCAACAGCCCCTCATTGAGCGTCACAGACCACTTCTTGGGTGCTTTCACCATCTTGCCGCTGTCGGTGAAGCGGATATAAACAGGCATATCGCCTTGGCTTGATTTTACGGCGTTGTAAGCGCTTACAAACTCCTTGCCGCCCTCGCTGGGCAGGCGCAGATACACACCCGCTCTGGGGTTCACACTTTTCTCTGCCTGCGGCATTGTCGGTGCCGTCTCCGGCACCGTCTCCACCCGCTCACAGAGGAGCTTCGGCTCCTTTTCCTCCTGCACGTCCAGACGGCCGATCATCAGCACCGCCTGCCCCCCTTGCAGCAGTTCCTCATATTGGACCCATGTCTTGGGGAAGACAACGGCTTCTATTGAGCCGTATAGATCCTCCGCACGGACATAGGCCATCTTGGCTCCCGATTTGGTGGGTTGCACTCGTACCGCCCCCACCATACACAGCAGCCGCACCGTGGTGCCGTCGCGGTAGGTGTCAGCGCCCTCCTCGATGGCGGCCAGCACCCGATCCAGTCGGACGCACCGCAGGGGCTTGTAGTGGTCTTTATAGGGTGTCAAGGGGTGTCCCGTCAGGTACAGTCCCGTGGCCTCCTTTTCCATCTCCAGCAGCTGGGCATAGGGCACCTCCTCCACGTCGGGAGGGATGACGGGAGTGTCGCCTGCCGCCTCAGCGGCATCGAAGAAGCCCACCTGCCCGTCCATGGCATAGCGGCTTTGGTTATCCAGCTGATCCATCACGATGGGGGACATCAGAATCATCTGCTTGCGGTTGAGCCCCAGTCCGTCCAGCGCCCCACAGCGGATGAGGCTGTCAAGGCCGAGACGGTTGAATTCGCGGTGGGCGGAGAGTCGCTTGCAGAAGCGGTAGAAACCCGTATAGGGCCCGTTTTTCTCCCGTTCCGCGACCAGCACGTCCACAAAACCGCGGCCGATGTTCTTCACCGCCAGCAGACCGAAGCGGATGTGATCCCCCACCACCATAAAGTCGGCACCCGACTCATTGACCGAGGGAGGCAGCACGGGGATGCCCATGCGCTCGCACTCGCGGATATAGGTGACCACCTTACCGCTGCCCAGCACGCTGGTCAGCAGGGCGGCCATATACTCGCGGGGATAGAGACACTTGAGGTAGGCGGTCTGGTACGCCACCAGCGCATAGGCGGCGGCGTGGGATTTGTTAAAGGCGTAGGAGGCAAAGGTGGCCATCTCGTCAAAGATCTTGTTGGCGGTGGCGGCGGGCACACCCCGGCGCACACAGCCGTCCACTTTGACTTCACCGTTTTCGGTGAGACCGTTGACAAAGATGTCCCGCTCCTGCTCCATCACGTCGTGTTTTTTCTTGGCCATGGCCCGGCGCACCAGGTCGGCACGGCCAAAGGAATAGCCGGCAAGAGCCTGGAGCACCTGCATCACCTGTTCCTGATACACGATGCACCCATAGGTGACCTCCAGAATGGGCTTCAGCAGGGGGTGGGCATAGGTGATCTGCCGGGGGTTCCGGCTGCAGGCGATATACCGGGGGATGGAGTCCATAGGCCCGGGCCGGTAGAGGGAGATGACCGCAATCAGGTCTTCAAATCGGGTGGGGCGCAACTGCATCAGCACCCGCTTGAGTCCGCCGGATTCCATCTGGAATACACCGTCCGACTGACCGGCGGACAGCATCGCATACACCCGCCTGTCGTCCAGCGGAATGGCCGCAACACGGAAATCGGGATGCTGTTTCTGGATCATTTTTTCGGCGTCGGCGATGACCGTCAGGTTGCGCAGACCCAGAAAATCCATCTTGAGCACACCCAGTTCCTCCAGATTGTGCATCGGATACTGGGTGGCCACCGCCTCGTGGTTCATACACAGGGGCACGTATTCGCTCACCGGCCTGGGCGCTATCACCACACCGGCGGCGTGGGTGGAGGTGTTGCGGGGCATCCCCTCCACCTTTTGGGCCATTTCGATGAGTTCTTTGATCTGGGGGTCGCTGTCCCGCAGTTCCCGGAGTTTGTCGCTCTCTTTCAGCGCCCGCTCCAGGGTCATATTGAGGGCAAAGGGAATCAGTTTGGATACTTTATCCCCCACCGCATAGGGCAGGCCCATCGCTCTCGCCACGTCCCGGACGGCGGCCTTAGCCGCCATGGTGCCGAAGGTGATGATCTGGGCCACCCGGTCGGCGCCGTATTTGCCGATGACATAGTCGATCACTTGCTGGCGCTTTTCGGTGCAGAAGTCCACGTCAAAGTCCGGCATACTCACCCGCTCGGGGTTTAAGAACCGTTCGAACAGCAGACCGTATTTGAGGGGGTCGATGAGGGTGATGCCCATACAATAGGCGCACAGGCTTCCGGCGCCGGAGCCACGGCCCGGGCCCACCGGGATATCGTGGGTGCGGGCATAGTTCACATAGTCCGCCACAATGAGGTAATAGTCGGCATACCCCATCCGGCGAATCACCGACAGTTCGTATTCCAGCCGGCTGACCGCCTCGTCACCGGGGTCGTCGCCATACAGCCGGCGCATCCCCTCCCGGCAGAGTTTCTCCAGATAGGCGTTGCTGTCCCCGCCGGGCGAGTCAAAGGCGGGCAGTTTGATCTGTCCGAATTCGATCTCCACCGAGCACCGCTCAGCGATCTTGACCGTATTCTCCACCGCATCGGGGTGGTGGGGGAACAGGTCAGCCATTTCTGCGGCGGATTTGAGATAAAACTCTTCGGTTTCAAAGGTGAGGGGGCTGGGGTCGTCCAGGGTGGTGGCGGTCTGGATGCAGGTGAGCACCCGTTGCATCAGGGCATCCTCTTTCCGGATGTAATGCACGTCGTTGGTGCAGACCAGAGGGATGTTAAATTCTCTGGCCAGACGGATGAGGGCGCCGTTGATCTCTTTTTGTTCCGGCATACCGTGGTCCTGCAACTCCAGATAGAAGTTCCCCTGGCCAAAGGTGGCCGCATACCACTGGACAAGCCGCCGGGCCGCCCCGAAATCCGAGCGGGCGATGGCGTGGGGGATCTCACCCGCCAGACAGGCGGACAGGGCGATGAGTCCCTCGTGGTGCTGTTCCAGCAACTTGTGATCCACCCGGGGTTTGATATAGAAACCGTCCACCCAAGCGGTGGACACCAGTTTTAACAGGTTCTGATAGCCCACCTGGTTTTCGCACAGCAACACCAGGTGGTGGTATTCGCTGTCCGGGCCGTGGACTTTATCGGTGAGGGAGCGGGCCGCCACATACACCTCACAGCCGAGGATGGGGCGCACCCCCTGTTTCTGACATTCTTTATAGAAGTCAATGACTCCGTACATGGCGCCGTGGTCGGTTATGGCCAGGGCGGGTTGCCCCAATGCTTTGGCTCGGGCCACCAGCGCCGGGATACGGCAGGCGCCGTCCAGCAGAGAGTATTCGGTGTGTACGTGCAGGTGTACAAAGTTGTCCATTACGGCGCCTCCTTCCGGTAGAGTGAATGTAGGGAAGACGTAGGGTGAGTGTTTGGTCAATGTCTAGGTTTGCAAGCAAAAATCGCCTTTAATCCAGATCTTCGGCAAATTTGATGATCCGTTGCAGACGGTGGTTGACACCGCTGCGGGAGAGGGGAGGCTCCATCGCCGCACCCAGATCCCGCAGGGACATCTCCGGGTGTTCCAGCCGGAGTTTTGCCACTTCCTGCAGTTCTTCGGGGAGGGCCAAAAGCCCGCAGGTCTCCTCGATCTTTCGCAGGGCATCCATCTGGGCCCCCGCCGCCTGCACCGTCTTGTCGATGTTGGCGTTTTCAAAGTTGATGCGGCGGTTGGTGTCGTTGCGGATGCTCTTGACCATCTTGACCCCCATCAATTCCAGAGAGGCACGGGTGGCCCCCAGCAGGGTCAGGCAGTCCTCGATGCGCTCGCTTTCCTTGATATACACCACATAGTTGCCGCCCCGGGCGGTTATCTTGGCGGGGAAATCCAGTTCCCGCAACAGGGTCGCCAGATCCCGGCTCAGATTATAGTGGGGCAGTGAAAATTCCAGGTGATAGTCGTGCTCCGGGTCGGTGACCGCCCCGCACACCAAAAAGGCGCCCCGGAGATAGGCCCGGGCGCAGTTGTCACAGTCCAGATTGGCCCGGTTGAGCCGCAGGGACACCTCGCCGGGGGTGTGCCCGAACCGCTCCAGAACGGTTTGGCGGTGTTCCGGGGTGTCCACGGCGCAATGGTGGAGCGGGGTGCGCCGGGGGAGCACCTGACGGATAAGGCGGGGCACACCGCCGATCCGGGAGGTGAGCCGGTCATACACGTCCGCTATGGCCTCCTGTTCGGTCTGGATGGAGATCTCCTCGCCGGAAAAGGCGTGGGCGCACTCCAACATACCGTATATCTGCGCCGTCCGACAGCACAGCTTGTCCGGCAGGTCGGCGGCGATCTCTTTTTTGGCTTCGGAAGAAAAGGACATAAGGCGCCCTCCTTTCACAGCGGTATTATTTTGGCGGCCGGGGGCTGTTTGGGGTTATTCCCGCCCCATATCCCGGTGATAGGTCAGCACCCGCAGGTCGGTCATCTGACCCAGTTTTTCCGCCAGTTTATTCACCATCGTCACCGAGCGGTGCTTTCCGCCGGTGCAGCCGATGGCGATCACCAACTGACTGCGCCCCTCTTTCCGATACAGGGGGATGGTGTGGGTCAACAGCGCCATAATGCGGTCAAAAAATGCGGTGGCATCCGGATTGTCCATCACATAGGTCTGCACCGCCTCATCCATACCGGTGAGGGTGCGCAGTTCCTCCACATAATAGGGGTTGGGCAGACACCGCATATCCAGCATAATGTCCGCCTCGGCAGGATAGCCGTATTTGAAGCCGAAGGACAGGATCTGCACCGTCATAGCGGTGTCCGGCTGGGACATAAACAGCGCCGCCAACCGGCTTTTCAGTTGGGCGGTGTTCAGATGGGTGGTGTCGATGCGGTAGTCCGCCATATCGAACAGAGGCGCCAGCAACTGCCGTTCCATCTGGAGAGCCTGTTCAATAGGCCGTCCGTCCTCGGACAGAGGGTGGTTGCGGCGGGTCTCTTTAAACCGTCGGCGGAGCACCTCGGCGTTGCAGTCCATAAACAGGATCTTACAACTGTCCACCGCCTGTTCCAACTGGGGCAGCACCGCCTGAAATTCTTCAAACAGCATACCCGAGCGGACATCGGTCACCAGAGCCACCCGGTCCAGGGGCTGACTGCTCTGGCGGCAGAGTTGCAAAAAGGGTGCCATCAGCGCCGGGGGCATATTATCTACACAATAAAAGCCCACATCCTCCAAAGCCTTGACCGCTTGGGATTTTCCGGCACCGGACATACCGGTGACAATCATCAGTTCCATAACTTAAAATTCTCCTATAAAGCGTACCTCCGGCTCCAGGCGGACGCCGTGGGCCTCGTATACTTTTTCCTGCACCTGTCGGCAGAGTTCCTGCATCTGGGCGGCGGTGGCATTGCCCCGGTTCACCACGAAACCGGCGTGCTTTTCGCTGACCTGTGCGTCACCCACCCGGAAACCCTTCAGCCCGGTCTGCTCCACCAGCGCCCCGGCAAAATAGCCGGCGGGACGCTTAAAGAAACTGCCGGCGCTGGGGTATTCCAACGGTTGCTTTTCCTGCCGGCGGTGCATCAGATCTTTCATTGTATCGGCGATGACCGTCTTATCGCCGGGGGTCAGTTTCAGCGTCACACCGGTGACGATATAGCCCTTTTCCATCAAGGCGGAATGGCGGTATCCCAACTCCAACTCTTCGGCGGACAGGGTCAGGGCGGTGCCGTCGGGGGCAACGCAATCGGCACTCTCCACCACGTGCGCCATCTCACCGCCGTAGGCACCGGCGTTCATATACAGACCGCCCCCCACCGTGCCGGGGATGCCGAAGGCAAACTCCAGACCGGTCAGGCTCTGTTCCCGGGCGAAAAGGCACAGCCGTTTGAGGGGCATTCCGCCGGGGGCGTACAGCCGGTTGCCCGGCAACAGCACCGGGTCGGCGCCGTCGTCCGCTAAGCGGAGCACAGCGCCCCGGATGCCTTTATCTCCTACCAGCAGGTTGGAGCCGTTGCCGATGAACAGATAGGGAACGGCTTCCCGGTTGCAGGCGGCGATCATCTGGCCGGCTGCCGAGGCGCCGGGCAGGTCGATGAGCAGGTCGGCCGGCCCGCCGATGCGGAAGGTGGTGGCGGCGGCCATCGGCGCCTGTCGGGTGACGGTGCAACCCAACTGCCGGGCGGTATCTATGAGATGTTGGTAATTCATTGTCCCAACTCCTTTGCGGTCATCAAAACTTCTCCCATTCGGCGTTGGCGTTGGAAGGGAGTCCGGTCTCTTCCATCATACCCAACTTATGCATCAGTTCCTGGGCGGCATTATAGCCCATCTTTTTCTGGCGGTTGGACATAGCCGCCACCTCGATGATAATAGCCAGGTTCCGGCCGGGCTTGACCGGGATGGTGATGCTGGGCACCTCGATGCCCAGAATGTCGATGGTTTCTCCATCCAGACCCATCCGGTCATAGGCTTTGCCGTTTTCCCACGGCTCCATCTGGATGGCCATATTGATCTTTTCGGTGTTTTTGACCGAGCCGATACCGAAAATGCGGCGGACATTCACAATGCCGATGCCCCGCAATTCGATAAAGTGGCGGATGTTATCCGGGGCAGAACCCACCAGCGTCTTGGCGGACACCCGGCGGATCTCCACCGCATCGTCCGCAATCAGCCGGTGGCCACGCTTGATCAGTTCGATGGCGGTCTCGCTCTTGCCGATACCGCTGTCGCCCAACAGCAACACACCCTCGCCATAGACCTCTACCAACACGCCGTGGCGGGTGATGCGGGGTGCCAACTGGACGTTGAGGAAGGCGATCAGCGCCGCCATCAGACTGGAGGTGGACTCTTTGCTCCGCAGCAGCGGCACGCCGTGTTTCTCGCAGGATTCCTGCAATTCCGGCAGGATGGGCAGATCCCGGCTGACGATCACCGCCGGGGGATTGGTGCCCACCAACTCGTCCACGTGGGAGGCCCGCAGGTCGTGGGGGAGGTTGCTGAGAAAGCCCATCTCGTTTTTACCCAACACCTGAAGACGGTCGCTGTCAAAATAATCCAGATAGCCGCTCAGCGCCAGGCCGGGACGGTTCACGTCCGGGGAACTGATCAGCCGGGTGTCCGGGTCGCAGGACATATGGATGGTCTCCAGAGTTACCTCGTTGATAACGGCGGTCAACGGTACAGTATACGTTTGCTTCGGCATAGTCATACCTCCTAGGTTGATGTGGGGCTTGTCAGAGTGTTCCTATAGTTAATTCTATCTTACCATAAGTTCCTATAAAAAGAAAGAAAAATTTGCAGAAAATCAAAAAGGCGGAGCAGACACGGAAGACACTTCATAAACGAAGTTGTCTTCCGTGCTTTTTTATAAAGAAAAAGACACTTCCGAGAAATGAAAGCGTCTTAGTGGGTTACACACTTTGAATAATACTTATCTCAAAGAATGTAAACTCAGTCTTTACTTTAACGGTGATATTGTGAGATAGGTCTCACAGTGATAGT
>CAYSRL010000054.1:0-8024 GCA_964433515.1 uncultured Ruminococcus sp. | reverse complement strand
AAAAAAGCCTGTGGCGACCGCCACAGGCTTTTGGTTTGCTCAACGCCACCGCCAACGGTACGCCGGCGATGGTGACACTTTATTTATGCTTTTTTTCGGTTTTCTCACGGAGGCTTTTCTGGACGCTCTCGACCAGTTCCACACGCTCAGAGGAGGGCAACTGCCGGAACATCTGAAGCAAGTGCTTTTCTTCGTTGCTCAGCACCGTAATGGGCTGGTCGCTGCTGTTCAGCGCCGTTTGAACCGTGCTTTCTCGGTGACCCAACAGGCTATCCACCGACACGCCAAACAAGACCGCCAAATGGACAAGCCCCTGTTGATCCGGGCTGACACGTCCCGCCTCGTATTTGGTATAGGTCGTGCGGTCGATCTGCAGTTGATCCGCCACCGCCTGTTGCGTTAAGCCCTGTTGCTGCCGCAACATCCGTATGCGAGCCCCAAACAGCGCCATAGGCTCCGGGTCACGTATCGGCTTCATCCGGTCACCTCCCATAATAATGTGCACAATTTTCACCTTGCTGACTCAATGATAGCACACCCCTCTGGCGGTTTCCAGTGAAATTTATGCACCAACCTATTTTGACGGTATGTTAATAAATTATTCCTTGTTTTTACAAATTATTTTTGATATACTAAGCCTAACGGAGAGGAGGTCCTCGTATGAATAAGCAATCCAACCGGCGATGGCTGTGGTATTTCAGCATTGCCGTTGCGGCTATTTCTTTCTATATCGTATTCAGCAATTTTAGTTATGCCACCGGTCTGCTCCGAACCCTGTTCAAGGTGCTGGGCCCCTTTGTGGGCGGTTTCGTCATCGCCTTTTTGCTTCACGGCCCCTGCCTTTTGGTGGAAA
This sequence comes from uncultured Ruminococcus sp., assembly GCA_964433515.1. Lineage (GTDB taxonomy): Bacteria > Bacillota > Clostridia > Oscillospirales > Acutalibacteraceae > UBA5905. Next base: position 7,171 of record CAYSRL010000054.1, on the reverse strand, counting down.
AGCAATTTCAAAAACTCAAAGGCAGATTTTGGCAAAAGGCCGCCCGGCCTATGGCCTTGACGGCGGTGTATCTGGTGCTGTTCGGGTTGCTGGGCTTTGCGGTCTATCTGCTGATCCCGGCGCTGATCAACAGCGTGGTGGAACTGGCCACCGGACTGATCGCCAGTCTGGGCGAAGCCAAAGTGTATCTGGAAGAACTCATCAAACCCGGCGGACTGTTGGAATCACTGGGCATTGACGCCCAACTGGACACCCTGTATGCCGACCTGGTCAAGACCCTGACCGCTTTTGTCACCCCGGATAACGTCATCACCGCCCTGCGCAGTGTGGGCACGGTGGCCTCCTCGGTGGTGAACGTGGTGATTGCGGTTATCGTGTCGCTGTATATGCTGGGGGGCCGGGAGCATCTCACCCGGGCGGTGGAAAACCTGTTTTCCTTGTTTGTGCGCCCCGCCACCCTGGCCGCCGTAAAGGATTATGGCCGCCGTGGTACCCGCCTGTTCTACAAATACCTCTACGGTGCTCTGCTGGATGCCGGGGCGGTGGGTCTGGTGGTTTCCATCGGTCTGCTGATCTTCCGTGTGCCCTATGCGGTGCTGTTGGGTATGACCCTGGGTCTGTTGAATTTGATCCCCTATTTCGGCGCCATCATCGGTTGCGTGGGCATCGCCTTTATCACCCTGTTGACCACCGACATTTATACCGCCATCGGCGTCATCATCTTCGTGGTGGTGGTTCAGCAGGTGGACGCCAACATCATCCAGCCCCGTGTGGTGGGCGGTTCGGTGGGTCTGCGGCCCATTTACGTGCTGCTGAGCATCACCCTGTTTGGCGGCCTGTTCGGATTCTGGGGCGTCTTGCTTGGCCCCCCGATGATGGGCATCGTTCAGATGTTCGTCCGGGATGCCAGCGCCAGAAAAAAGGCGGCCCAAGCCCAGACAGAACCCACCTCAGACGAATAAACTGTCTGTTTTAAACCGGTCAAGGGGACTTCTTCTTGACCGGTTGTTTCTCTTGCGGGAGAATATCCCTTGCCCCTTGGGGAGAACTGTGGTATAATGCCCTCAAAGGAGTGGTCTCTATGAAACCCGTCCGCATTACCGCCATCCGCCGCACGGTATACCCCGACCTGATGGAACGGTACGAAAATCCCATCCAACACGCCTGCGACGTGGCCGAGGGGGCTGTGTTTGTGTCCGAAAACGGTCAAAAGCCGGAGGGACTCTGCCCGGAGGCGTGGGGATGTATGCAACGCTTTGCCCGGGAGTTGGCCGCCGGCGGCGGTGATTTCTACGATGGGTGGATGAAGGATCCCCACTCCGCCATGATCTCCTGCAACGACGGGTTTCGCCCGGTGAGTTTCCTGTTGGAAACCATTGAATAACCAAAACGAGGTGCTGTTGATGAAAAAACTGTTGATCTTTCTGCTGTGCAGTGTGATGCTGTTGTCCCTGTGCGCTTGCAACAAAGAAACCGAGCCCGACACCTCCGCCGAGGAGAATTTTGAGGAGGGTTATGTGGGCGATGCCACGGTCAACCGATTCCTGCTGGACTATAAACAGTATACCGGTTTGACCCCCCAGGGGTTGGGGCTGGGCGAATTAGAGGGGGAATACACCTTCTACTGCAGTCTGTGCGAGGTGCGGATGCTCCCCACCCAATACGGTCTGCGCATCTCCATCCTGGGCGGTGACTCCGCCTCGGATCTGGAGCGGATGCTCCGGGCCTTTGAGATCATCTGCCAGTCTGCCGATGCCAGTTGCACCGAAGAGCAACTGGCCGGCGCCATGGAATTTATAGACCAGCAGACCGAAACCGCCGGAGGCTATCGGATCAGCAATTATCTGAAGATACTGGCCTATACCCCCTTAGTGGAGTTAGAAACGGTACAGCTGGACTGCAAGATAGATCTGCTGGCGATGAATTATCTGCCTGTGGAAGAATAAGCACTAAGCGGAGCATTCTCTGGAATGCTCCGCTTGTATTTTGCCTCAAATTGGGCATACTGGTGCCAAAGGAGGCGGTTTTGATGTGTACAGCGCTGTATTTTCCGGTGGGCGGCGGTTTTCTGGGACGAAATCTGGATCTGGAGCACGGCTATTGGGAGCAGGTGACGGTCACCCCGGCCGGGTATCTGGGCAACCGCTATGCCATTGTCGGTATGGCGGCAAACCACCAGGGCTATCCCCTCTATTTTGATGGGGTCAACCAGGCGGGGCTGGCCATGGCGGGGCTGAATTTTCCCCATAGCGCCCGGTATGAACCGGACACCGCCGACACGGTGACGGTGGCGCCCTATGAGTTGATACCCACTCTGTTAGGGCGCTGCGGGTCGGTGGACCAGGCGGTATCCCTGCTGCGGGGACTGCGGCTGTGCCACCGGGCCCCGAGCCCGGATCATCCGGTGGCAACCCTCCATTGGATGCTGGCGGATGCCGGGCGGTGTGTGGTCATCGAGTCCACCGAGACCGGCCTGCACATTCTCGACAACCCCACCGGGGTGCTGACCAACGAGCCGCCTCTGGCCCATCAACTCAGCCATCTGGCGGAATACGCCCATCTCTCTCCGGAACAGCCGAAGGACTATTGGCAGACCCCTCTGAGCCGTGGGGCCGGGTCGGTGGGTCTGCCGGGGGATTTTTCTTCCCCCGGACGGTTTGTGCGGGGGGCTTTTGCTTTGGCTCACGCCACCGAAACCGACCAGCCGGTGGGGCAACTGTTTCATTTGCTGGATACGGTGGCGGTGCCGGAGGGGTGCGTCCGCCTGCCGCAGGGCGGACAGGTCATCACCCGGTACGCCGCCTGTATGGATCTGCGGCAGGGGGTGTATTATTACCGCACCTATGGGTGCCACCGCCTCCACGCCGTGGCGCTGGGGCGCCAAGGCATCTCCCCCGACAGCCTCACCGCTTATCCCCTCCCGGAGAGGGAAGATGTGAAATGGGATAATTGAAAACCGCCTGCAAGCGTAACCTTGCAGGCGGTTATTTTTCACCATTCTATGGGCTTCATTCCGTGCTTTTGCAACAGGGCGTTGGCCTTGGAAAAATGCCGGCAGCCGAAAAAGCCCCGGCTGGCGGATAAGGGGCTGGGGTGCACCGTCTGCAACTTATAGTGGAGGGGGTTGGTGATGAGTTCTCCCTTTTTCTGGGCGTGGGCACCCCACAGCAGGAACACCACCGGGGTGTCCTTTTTGTTCAGTTCGGCGATAATGCGGTCGGTGACCTGCTCCCAGCCCAGCCCTTTGTGGCTGGTGGGCTGACCCTCCCGGACGGTGAGCACCGTGTTGAGCAACAGCACCCCCTGCTGTGCCCAGGCGGTGAGTTCCCCGGTGGGGGGCTCGGGCCTGCCCACGTCGGCGGCCAGTTCCTTAAAGATGTTCTTGAGGCTGGGGGGCGGCGTCACCCCCGGCAACACCGAAAAACACAGGCCGTGGGCCTGACCCGGGCCGTGATAGGGATCCTGGCCGATGATGACCACCTTGGTGTCGGCGAAAGAGGTGTATTTCAGGGCGTTGAATATGTCGTGCATAGGCGGATAGATTCGCCGGGTGGCGTATTCCCGCTTGAGGATCTGCCGCAGTTGCAGATAATACGCCTTTTCCCATTCGTCCGCCAGAATAGCGTCCCAGTCGTTACCGATGTGTACCATTGTTCCAACCCCTCTCCGTGTGGATGAGCCCATTGTAGCATAAAATGGAGGAAAAGTAAACAGCGGAGTGAAATCACTCCGCTGTTGTGGTTATATTTACGTTCGGTCGGCTAAACAGCGGACCAGACACTGTCGCAGCCGCCAACTTAAGCGGTGGGAAAACCGTTCTTTATTATCTGAAATTTCTATGACAGTTTTGTTTTAAGAAGTTTTTAATTTCTCCGGCATCCTTATCCTCATAATATCTAACGAGCAGTTTTTTGAATTCCGGCACATAGGTTTCGGGGATAACCAGCAAGCCGCCTGCCTTTGAAATCAAATAATGATTTGCAAAAATTACCGATGCCCGTTTGTTTCCATCGTTGAAAATCTGGGTTTTCATACAGTAAAGGCAAAGTTCAACGGCGGTATCTATCGGCGCATTATCTTTGCGGATAATTCTTAAGATGTTTTCAATAACAACCGATTCAATTGGCAAGGGCGGGATATAGGTCGTACCGCCGATAGTGACCGGCACCCCACGAATCCTGCCGCCGCTTGCAAAAAAGCCTTCATTCACAAGTTTGGCAATATGACAAAGGATAGAATAATCGCTTTTCACCTGTAGCACGTCTTTATCAAGAATAAACTCCCAAGCGTGTTTGAGGTTGAGGATCTTTTGCACGTCGCTTGCCGTTACACCGTTAACCTTGCCGTTTTCGATAATATCTTCGGTCTGTGGAAAAGAGGTTGCAACGCCTTCTAAAACCGCCTGTTCATAAATGGATAGTTTCATATTCATTCGGGCAAAATCAAGGTTTGAAAGAACGTCGGGCGACAATTCGTTTTCCGTAAAACCTTTTTCGGCAAGTGCTTTTTCAACCTTGCGGATTTGCTTTCTGAGTTCCTTTGCCTCGGCGTTGTTGCGAAGCAATAATTGATAAAGGGTGTCGGAATACACGTCAACATAGGTAGAGACGACTCTACTGCCTACACGCTTGCGAACATATAAATACTTTCCGCTTTTGTTTTCTTTGATTTCGGGAGTGCCGTCATAAGCAAGCAACTTGAGCCGGGCATATAAATCGGCACGCTGTTCCAACAATTCTTGTATTTCCGGGTAATTGTTCATACCAAAAACTCCTTTTAGGGAACAATTTGTTGTTTTATTATAATGATTGTTCCCTAAAATGTCAAGCGATATTCATTGATACCTTTCGACAAGTTTTGTTAAGCGATGCTTCGTGTGTGATGGAATGAAAAACAGCGGAGTGAAATCACTCCGCTGTTGTGGTTATATTTACGTTCGGTCGGCTAAACAGCGGACCAGACACTGTCGCAGCCGCCAACTTAAGCGGTGGGAAAACCGTTCGCCATCCTGCAGAAAGTTAAAACTATCTACGGCTTTTTCCAGAGAGTCCAGGCAGACATACACGGTATGCAGGGTGTGCAACTCCTGCGGCGCACGGCGTATGTAGGCCGCCACCATCGGAAAATAACTGCTGAGTAATTGTTCACGGGCGGCCGGGTCTTGCGTCATCTCTTGGGCAAGGCGCCGTTCTTCCTCTCGGGTTAATCGGGGCATTTTCTCCGCTTGGGCGAAAAAATCCTCTGCGTTGATAAACAGCATATGTTCCTCCTTGTGAATGAACTTGTACTAATATATATACCACAGAAAAAGCAAAAAGTAAATCTCGGCGGTAAAAATCTCCTCAAAATACAGATAATAGCAACACAATTTGTAATTTAAGGAGAAATGTATATATGAAAGCAACAGGAATCGTTCGTAGAATCGAGGAATGTGTTATAATAGGACAAAAGTCGAAAAAACCGCATAAACACTAGGGCTTTCGCTGTTTTTTGTCCAAAAAATTTTTTGTGAAAATCGGCATATTTTAACCTATACATAGCAACAGCGAGGTGATTTTCGCCTGACTTTTTTGGTTGTTTATTTGTTGAACAATGTTTACTTTCAATATCCACTTAATTTGATAAAATATGTAGTGTTGTTAATTTCTACTTTAATTCTACATGGATTTTATTGAATTTATCAGTGAGTTTGGTATAATTTTATCGAGGGGTGGTTATGTGAACAACTACAAGTTTGGCAATTATGTCTGCAAATTAAGAGAAGAACACAATATGACACAAGCAGACCTTGCAAGAATTCTCAATGTTTCCGATAAGGCAGTTTCAAAATGGGAGAATGGTCAGGCTTTTCCTCGTATCGACACTTTTGAAAAATTAGCCTCTATACTTGATACCACAGTAGAAGATATTTTTTCAGCAAGTAAGGATGGTGTTGACAGAGTTTGTGTTCAGAATAATTTTTGTGAAATTATGCACATTGATATTAACGGTCAAATGTATGCTATAATGCAAGACGAGTGTAAGTGGATCGAAATAAGTGATGATGTTTTGATTGCAAAAATTACGGGTGAAATGCTAAGCGACATCACTCTTTCGGGTTTAGATGACGAGGTAAAAGAACCTAAAACAAGTTTTAAAGACCGTATTATGCTCAAATTTGCTAAAAAAGCGGTTGTATATGCAAAATCGTTGTTTTTACAGGTGGATTGCATGTACAAAATATCAAATGTTATGCCCGAATCATTAATTACAGTTGAACTTGACGGCTTTGATTTAGGTGATAAGGCATTAACCTATTGGGATTTTCAAATTATGTACCCAAAAATCGTTTGTGGCGAGGATGCTCAAGTTGAGTTGCTCAATGCTAAAGGGAAAAACAGTAAGGAAATAGTTAAGAAATATCAAAAATTAGGCTTGCAGTCGGATTTGGGTATGAACTTTATAGATATGATTATTGCATATCCTTTGCGCGGACTTTATTTTAAACACTTATGCAAGCCTCGCATATTAAAAAAGAACATTCTCAATGCAGAACAACATAAAGCAAAGGCAGAAAAGCGCAATAAAGGTAAAAAGTTGGGCTGTTTTAGCGGTTGTCTTGTAACGATTCTTATTGTAATTGTTTTTGTAATCGCTAGTACACTTATAGATGGTGTTTTTTTCGTTGATTCGAATCAGCCATATTTACTTGCGACCGATTATTCAACAATTACATATTATAATGATGTTTATGTGAGAATAGATGATTTGCCTGAAAATGCTTATCCGGTTAAGATTTTTGGCGCAACCGTGTGGGAAGGGGTGAGAACTGACGGACTTTCTAATTTTGACCAAGCGCTGGAAGATAATAAGGTGCAGTTGTTTGAGGATGATGAAGGCAATCAATACCTTTGGCTTATAGAGAACTATACAGATTCGAGTGCATTCCTTGAGGATAAAGAATATGACGACTTTACTGAACACTATGTATATATGTTTGAAAAAACAGAGTAAAAACTCAAATTATTCTGTATTTTCAACTTATAAGATAAACTAAAAGCTGCCTCACTTGAAAAATCATTCAAGCGAGGCGATTTTTTGCTTAATTATAAAACAAAGTTAAGTATAAATCTCCTCAAAATACAGATAATAACAACACAATTTGTAATTTAAGGAGAAATGTATATATGAA
>CAYSRL010000053.1:0-8096 GCA_964433515.1 uncultured Ruminococcus sp. | reverse complement strand
ATTCTGACGGCGGGATTTTCGTGAAAAAACAGCCAAAAGCCTCTATCCTATATGGGTAGAGGCTTTTTGTTTTCCATAAAACACCCACGAAAGGATGTGACCTTATGCAACTGGAACTGACCCGGAATGAGGGGGCACTCACCGTCCACCTTATCGGGGAACTGGACCACCACGCCGCCGCTCCGGTCCGCCAGCAGATCGACACGGCGGTGCTATCCTGCCGCTGTGATCGGCTGACGCTGGACCTGGGCCGGTTGACCTTTATGGACTCCTCCGGCATCGGTCTGATTATGGGACGATACCGGCTGATGTCCTCTCTGGACGGCACCCTTGTGGTGCAAAACGCCGGAAAACTGGAGAGAATGATCCGCTTAGCCGGTCTGGACCGTCTGCCCATCTGGGGCGAAACAACCGAAAGGAGTGAACACTGTGAAACCCATTAACGAAATGAAACTCACCTTCCTCAGCCGCTCTGCCAACGAGGGCTTTGCCCGGGCGACTGTGGCCGCTTTTGCGGCGCAACTGGATCCGGCGGTGGACGAACTGGCGGATCTGCGCACCGCCGTATCCGAGGCGGTGACCAACGCCATCGTCCACGCCTATCCCGACCGGCTGGGGGTCATCACCCTGACGGTGAAACTGTATGAAAACGGGCGGGTGTGCGTGCAGATCAAGGACAAAGGCGCCGGCATCCCGGATGTCGAAAAGGCGATGGAGCCTCTCTATACCACCGGCGGTGAAGAACGCTCCGGTCTGGGATTCTCGGTGATGGAATCCTTTACCGACCGTTTGCGGGTGAAATCCACGCCCGGCAAAGGCACCACCGTCACCATGGACAAATACATAGCCTTGCGGGTGCGGGGCCGATGAACCGGGAGACCGCTATCTGCGAAAACCTGGGTCTGGTCCACACCTGCGCCCGGCGGTTTGCCGGCAAAGGGCTGGACTATGACGACCTGTATCAGGCCGGGTGCGTGGGGCTCATCAAAGCCGTCGACGGCTTTGATCCCGGGCGGGGACTGTGCTTTTCCACCTATGCGGTGCCGCTGATATTGGGAGAGATCCGTCACCTGTTCCGGGAAGGCGGTGCGGTGAAGGTAAGCCGGTCGCTCCGCACCCTGTCCCTGCAGGTGTCCCGCCTGCGGGAGCAGATGGCAGGAGAACTGGGTCGGGAACCCACCGTGGAAGAACTGGCGCTCCGGCTGGGAAAAGAGCCGGCAGAAGTAGCAGGAGCGGTGGGGGTATCCCTGCCGGTGGTGAGCCTCACCGCCGAAGAGGAGGAGGGGCAGTTTGACCTGCCGGTGGAATCCTATGAGCAGGCGGTCACCGACCGGCTGGCTCTTGAGCAGGTGCTGGAGCAACTGGCACCCCGGGACCGAGCGCTGATCCGCCTGCGCTATTTGGGGCACCAGACCCAACAGGCCACCGCCGACCGGCTGGGAATGACCCAGGTGCAGGTGTCCCGGAGAGAAAAAGCGCTGTTGCTGACATTGCGAGAAAAACTCACGGTGTAAGCGGTTACAATAGGTAATGAAAAAACCGACCGAAGCGGTAACCCCGCTTCGGTCGGTTGTTTGTGCAGAGATTATTGGCCACGGTATTTTTTCAGCAACTGCTGAATCTTATCGTGGGAGTCGATGAGGGCGCTGATGGATATGTTGTGGTTCAGAGCGGCGATATAATAGGCCACATACTTGGAGCAATCCACCTCGTGGAACCAATCACGCTGGAGCAGTTCGGGGGTGCGATAGGTCAGGTTGGTGCCGAACACGCCGTCCAGCACACCGTCTGCCACCGCCTGATCCATCTTCTCCAGACCGGCGGTGAAGATCGCATAGGTGGCATAGGCAAAGATGCGGTTGGCCTTGCGCTTTTTCAGTTCATAGGCGATGTCCAGCATCGACTCGCCGGAGGCGATGATATCGTCGGCAATGAAGATATCCTTGCCCTCCACCGAGGTGCCCAGATACTCGTGAGCCACGATGGGGTTGCGGCCATTGACCACACGGGAATAGTCACGGCGCTTATAGAACATACCCATCTCAACACCCATATTCACCGCATAATACATATTGCGGTTCAGAGCGCCTTCGTCGGGGCTGACCACCATCAGGTGCTCGGGGTCGGGACGCAGGTTGGGGATATCCCGCAGCAGCGCCTTCATCACCTGATAAGAGGGCATCATATTGTCAAAGCCCATCATCGGCACCGCATTGCACACACGGGGGTCGTGGGCGTCAAAGGTGACGATGTTGTCCACGCCCATAGCCTGCAATTCCTGCAGAGCCACGGCGCAGTCCAGACTCTCCCGGTAACTGCGGCGGTGCTGACGGCCGCCATAGAGGTTGGGCATAATCACGTTGATGCGGTGCGCCTTACCGCTGGTGGCCTGGATGATACGGCGCAGATCCTGGTAATGGTCGTCGGGGGACATGGCATTCTGAAAACCGTACATACTGTATTTGCAGTTGTAGTTGCCCACATCCACCAAAATGTATAGGTCGGTGCCACGAATCGAGGACTTGATCAGGCCCTTGGCATCGCCGGAGGAAAACCGGGGGCAAGACACCTCTACAGAGAAACTGTCCTCCTCCTTGCCGCAACGGTGCGCCCACCGCAACAAGTGATCCTCGATCTTCTTACCCAGTTCCTCTGCACCATTCATCGAAATGATCCGCAAAGGTGCCACGTTGGCCTCCAGATTAAAGACGTTTTCGCTGGTGATTTTTTCCATTTTGCTATCCCCTCTCCCGTATTTGGCGGAAACTTGTCCGCTTTTTGTTAATTATATCACATATTTTACAACAATGCTACACCCTATTGCAAGTTTCCCGACAAATTTTTGCATAAATTTTTCCTATTTCACTGGAAAGGTTGCACAACATTCTTGCTCCGCCGGGAAAACTATGCTAAAATAAAACAAACGAAAGGAGGTGCTCGCCAATGGATCTGCACGAAATCGAACAGGAACAGCCGGAACGGGTGCTGTTGGTGTCGGTGGACACCGGCGAATTCGACTGTGAGGTGTCCCTGCAAGAGTTAGCGGAACTGGTGGACACCGCCGGAGGTGTGGTGGTGGACACCGCCACCCAAAAAAAAGAGTCCCCCGACAAGGCCACCTGCCTTGGCAGCGGTCGGGCGGAGGAGATCGCCCTGCAATGCCAGGCAGAGGACATCGACCTGGTGGTGATGGACCGGGAACTCTCCCCCACCCAACTGCGGAATCTGGAGGAGATCTTCCCCTGCCGGTTGATCGACCGGACGATGCTCATCCTGGACATTTTTGCCGGACGTGCCCGCTCCGCCGAGGGACGGCTGCAGGTGGAGTTGGCTCAGCTTCAGTATATGCTCCCCCGGCTCACCGGTCAGGGTGCGGCGCTTTCCCGGCAGGGCGGCGGCATCGGCACCCGGGGCCCCGGCGAGACCAAACTGGAAAGCGACAAACGGCATATCCGCCGGCGGCTGGGCGCCATCCGGGAATCCCTGGAAAAGGTTGAGAGCCAGCGAAAACTCCGGCGTCAGCGCCGCCGCAAAGACGGCATCCCCACCGTGGCGCTGGTGGGATACACCAACGCCGGCAAATCCACCCTGCTGAATCATCTCACCGATGCCGGTGTGCTGGCAGAGGATAAGTTGTTTGCCACCCTGGATCCCACCGCCCGGGCCCTGCGCCTGCCGGACGGCCGGGAAGTGATGCTGGTGGATACGGTGGGTTTCGTCCGGCGACTCCCCCACCAGTTGGTGCGGGCCTTCCACTCCACCCTGGAGGAGGCGGTGGAGGCGGATGTGATTCTCAACATCTGCGACGCCTCCAGCCCCCACGCCGACGAGCATCTTGCGGTCACCGGCGACCTGTTGGCGGAACTGGGATGCGGCGACACCCCGGTGCTTCAGGTGATGAACAAGTGCGACCTGGCCCCTCAGTTGGGGGATAACCCCCGGTTTATCCGCATCAGCGCCAAGACCGGCGACGGCATCGACCGTCTGCTGGCGGCGGTGGCCGAGGCCCTCCCACCCGACCGCAAAAAGGTGAACCTGCTTCTCCCCTTCTCAAAGGGCGCTTTGGCGGAGCAATGCCGCCGGGACGGACAGGTTGAGTACGAGGAATACGTCCCGGAGGGATTGGCTATGACCGTCACCCTGGGCGCCCGCCTGTTGGCGGAAACGGAAGAATATATCGTAGAAGGATAAAATAGCGTGCTATGCTTAGCGGAGAATGTACGCTTTGTCCAAAGCGCAAACAGCGCATTTAACCAATAGGCATTAAGCCCAGACCACAAACAAAAAGAGAGAACAAGACGGCTGCTCCGTCAAGTTCTCTCTTTTTTTGGTTGGTGATGTATTTGCTCACGCAAAAAGCGACCTTCATTTGCCCGTAAGGGCAGCCATCGTTTAGCGCTTTTACACCCCTTATTTCAGCATATCCTTATACATACGGATATAGGTGTTGGCGCTGCGGCCCCAGGTAAAGTCCTCGGTCATACACCGTTCACGGAGCAGTTTCAGATCCGGCTTGTTGGCATAGGCGCCCAGCGCCCGGTCAATAGCCGCCAGCATATCCCCGGCATTGTAGGTCTTGAAGGTGAAGCCGAAGCCCCCCTCTTCGCCACAGTCCAGAATGCTATCCTTCAAGCCGCCGGTCTCACGGACCACCGGCAGGGTGCCGTAACGGCAGGCCACCATCTGGGCCAGACCGCAGGGCTCGCTCTTGGAGGGCATCAGGAACACGTCCACGCCGGCATAGATCTTACGGGCCAGTTCGGGGACAAAGCCCACGCAATAGCAGAATTTCTCGGGGTATTTCGCCTGGATCTCCCGGAAAAAGTTCTCATACACCCACTCGCCGGAGCCCAGCACCACCATCTGCACATCCCGCTGCAGCAGGTCGTCGATGATGTACTTGACCAGATCCAGACCCTTGTGAGAGGTCAGGCGGGTGACCATACCGATCAGCGGCACATCGGCACGCTGAGGCAAACAAAGCCGTTCCTGCAACGCTTTTTTGTTGGCCGCCTTGCCCTCTTCCACCGTTTCCACGGTGAAGTTTTCAAACACATCCGGGTCGGTCTCCGGATTGTAACCGTCGGTGTCGATGCCGTTGAGGATGCCCTGCAGTTTCCAACTGCGGGCATTGAGGATGGGATCCAGACCCCAAGAGAACCAGGGATCCAAAATCTCCTGGGCATAGGTGGGGCTGACGGTGGTGACCCGGTCGGCGGTCTCGATGCCCGCCTTCATAAAGTTCACACAGCCATCGTATTCCACCAGACTGCGGTGCTCCGGAGGAATGCCCAGCACATCCTCGATCAATTCCATACCGTATTTTCCCTGGTACTGGATGTTGTGGATGGTCAGCACCGTCTTGATGCCCTGGAAGCCGTCCCGGTTGGCGTAGAAGATGCTGTAAAACAGCGGAACCAAGGCGGACTGCCAGTCGTTGGCGTGAATCACATCCGGCTTAAAATCCAGATAGGGCAGCATCTCCAGCACCGCCCGGGAGAAGAAGGCAAACCGCTCGGCATCGTCATAGTGGCCATACAGACCCTGACGCTTGAAATAATACTGGTTATCCAGCAGGTAATAGATAACGCCGTCCACCTTGGCCTCGAACACGCCGCAATACTGGCGGCGCCAGGCCACCGGCACCGACAGGCTGGTGAGAAATTTCATATTCTCCCGCATTTCCTGGGAGATGCTCTCGTACAGGGGCATCACCACCCGGCAACCCACCAGACGCTTACGCATCGCTTTGGGGAGCGAGCCGGCCACATCCGCCAAACCGCCGGAGGCGGCAAAGGGCAATGCCTCACTGGCTACATACAATACTTTCATTGGAAATCACTCCTTTACTAGGGTAAAACCTCATCAAACGATGGAATTTTTGGCAATATACACGGGATAACTCTCAGAGCCCTGGAGCGTTACACCGTTGCGGATGACCACGTTCTTGTCCGCAATCGTGCTGGACAGTTTGCAGTGGTCGCCCACCGTCACATTCTGCATAATGACGCAGTTTTCCAATTCCGCATTCCGGCTGATCTTAGCCCCACGGAAGACGATGCAGTTTTTCACCTTACCGTTTACGTGGGCGCCGTCCCCCACCAGCGAATTGCTCACCTCAGCGTGCAGACCGTACTGCACCGGGTCGCAATCCTTCAGTTTGGTATACACCGGACGGTCTTTGGGGAACAACTCCTCACGGACGCTATCCTCCAACATCGCCAGGTTGGCGTTGAAATAACTGGCGGTGGAATAAATGGGCATCACCAGCGAAGGCACCTTATAGCCGTACACCTTCAGTTCCTCCAGACGGCGCTGGAGAATATCCCGCTCGAAATGGGGCAGGTTGCGGGCGGTGGCCTCGGTGATAGCCCGCAACAGCCAATCCTTACGCATCACATACACGCCGATGCCGTAATAGGCGGCCTGGTCGGCGATACGACCCAGCAGCATATCGGTCACATAACCGGTGGCATCCAGACTCAGCACCGGGATGTCGGTCAGAGCGGGCACCGCACCGTGGCGGCAGGCCACCGTCACGTCAGCGCCGGACTCCACGTGAGCCTCAAGGAGCGCATTGTAGTCCATACTGGTCACCATATGGCAATCCGACAGGATGACGTATTCCTCTTTGGAATGGTTCAGGAAAGGAATCACATCCACCAGAGAGCCGATACGGCCCTGATACTTGGCATCGTCGCTGCTACGGGGAGGCAGGAAATACAGCCCCTCATTCTTACGGGATAGATCCCACGCCTTTCCGGAGCCCAGATGGTCCATCAGGGACTGATAGTTGCTCTTGGTGATGACACCCACCTTGGTGATGCCGGCATTCACCATCGCCGACAGGGGGAAATCGATGAGGCGGTAACGACCGCCGAAAGGCAGAGAACCCATAGACCGGACGGCGGTGCCGTCACGGAAGGCTTCGTCCTGCATATTTGCAAAAATGAGACCCACAGCACCGTAATTACGCATGAGTGCTCACCTCCTTGCCGTCATTGACATCTTGTTCGATCATACTCTTTGCCAACACCTTGGCACCCTTTCCGACGGTGATGCCGGAGGCAACCACCGCCACACCCCAGCGATCCAGGTCGTCGATCTGCTCGGGGGCCTCGCCCACAACGGCGTCCTCACCCACGACCACATTCTCTGCCAGAATGGCATACTGCACCGTGGCGCCCTTTTTCACCACCGTGCCGGGCATCAGAATGGACTGGACGATCTCGGCGCCTTCCTCCACCGTGACACCGGCGAAGATGACCGAGGATTCCACCTTTCCGTGGATGACACAGCCCTCGGTGATGGAAGAATTCTGCACCTGAGAGGTGGCGGACAAATACTGGGGCGGCATACCGGGGTTGCGGGAATAGATCTTCCAGGTGGGGTCCGCCAGATCCAACGGCACGTTGGGATCCAGCAGGTCCATATTGGCCTCCCACAGGGAGTCGATGGTGCCCACATCCTTCCAGTAACCCTCAAAGCGCCAGGCAAACATCCGCTCGCCGGAATTCAGCATCGTGGGCAACACGTTTTTACCGAAATCGTTGGAGGAGGCGGGATCCGCCTCATCCGCAATCAGATATTTGCGGAGTTTCTCCCAGGTGAAGATGTAGATACCCATCGAGGCCAGGGTGCTCTTGGGCACCGCCGGTTTTTCATCAAACTCATAGATGGAGCCGTCGGGGTTGGTGTTGAGAATACCGAACCGGCTGGCCTCCTCCTTAGGTACGTCCAGAACGGCGATGGTGCAGTCGGCATTGTTGGCCTTATGCGCCGCCAGCATCTCGCTGTAGTCCATCTTATAAATGTGGTCGCCGGACAGCACCAGCACATATTCGGGGTTATACCGCTGGATAAAATCAATATTCTGGTAAATAGCGTTGGCAGTACCCTTATACCAGTCAGCGCCCTGATTGCGCTGATAGGGGGGCAGCACGTGGACACCGGCATCCATCCGGTCCAGATCCCAGGGGGAACCGGAGCCGATATAGTCATTCAGTTCCAGGGGCTGATACTGGGTCAGCACACCCACGGTCTCAATGCCGGAGTTGACACAGTTGGAAAGGGGAAAATCAATGATGCGATACTTG
>CAYSRL010000052.1:0-8127 GCA_964433515.1 uncultured Ruminococcus sp. | reverse complement strand
GATCTCTTCGGCGGCGTGATAATCTTCGTTTTTGTATAACAGCAGGCTTTCGTTATGGTTCCAGGCCGCCAGCCGGAAAGGGCCGTTGGTGATGAGATACCGGGGCTCCAGCCCATACCGCCCGCCGGTATACTCGAAAAAGGCCCGGTTGCAGGGCATAAAGGGGGTGGAGGCCAACTTGGCGAGAAATCCGCTGTCCGGCTGTTCCAACGTAATGGTCAGGGTGCGGTCGTCCGTTGCTTTGACCCCCAGAGCGGACAGGGCTTTTTTGCCGGTGTGCACCGCCTTGGCGTTTTGGATGCCATAGAGTTCGGCGGCCAGGGGGGAGCCGGTGGCCGGGTCCAGCACCCGCCCGATGCCGAACAGAAAATCGTCGGCGGTGACCGGGGTGGGGCTGTCAAAGGGGGTCTCCTCCCCTTTGATGGACAGGGCGGTCCAATAGGCCTCTTTGAGGGTGAAGGTATAGGTCTTGCCATCCTCGGACACGGCCCATTCGGCGGCGGCAGGCACCGGGTTTCCGGCGGCGTCCAGCCGGGTGAGCCCCTCAAACAGGGCGCCCAACACCGTGACCGAGGGGGTGTCGGTGGACATTTGGGGATCCAGACCTTTCGGCTCGGCGTCGATGAGGAACCGGAATCCGCCGCCGGTGCCGTCATCGCCGCACCCGGCAAGCCCCAGGCACAGCAGACCCACCGCCAGCAACACCGCCAACAGCCGTTTTTTCATCCCGATTCCTCCTTTCACCGTGTTTCTCCTCTTATTATAGCAAAATCCCCGATGGATTTGCAACCCATCGGGGATATTTTCACAAATTCTTAACCAACCGGGTCGGACACCCGGTCAAAATGCCGTTCGATCACCCGGCTGCATCCCTCCGGGGAATACCGCCAATGGGTCAGGGGCCCGGCGGTGATGAAATATTCCGGCAGAGCAGGGGGCTGGTCGTTGTCGGTGGCGTCGATCAGCGCCAGTTTGATCTTCAGTTTTTCCGGCTGAACGGATTTGATATACACCGCCGCCTGTTGGCCGACCCGCACGCCGGGATGGGGCTCCGCCAACCCGGCCAGGTTGGGGGATAACTCCACGAAAATGCCATAGGGTTCCACCGAGCGGACGATGCCCGCCACCGTTTCCCCCACTTTAAAGCGGGAGGCGTTCTCCTCCCAGGTGCCCAGCAGTTCCCGGTGGGACAGGCAAATGCGGCCCCCCTCCAGAGAGGACACCACGCCCAGGATCTCCATCCCCACCGAAAGCCGGTCGGCGGGGTGCAATATCCGGCTCACCGATATATCGGCGATGGGCAACAGCGCCGGCAGACCGCACCCGATATCGCAAAAAGCGCCAAAGGTCTCCAGCCGGGTGATGCGGGCGGGGATCACGTCCCCCAGTTGCAACCGGTCCAGAAATTCCTCCCGGCAACGCTGTTGGGCGATCCGGCGGGACAGCACCGGACGGCACCCCGCCTCGGTGTGTTGGAACCCGGTGACCACAAAGCACACCGGCTTGTTCACCCGGGTGATGAGCACGATGTCTTTGACGGTGCCCTCGGTGATGCCGAGGGCTCCCTCGGCGTGGGGGATGATGCCCTCGCCGCAGGGAAGGCGGACGATCAGGTTGTGCTCCACGTCACAGCGCACCGCCCGGCCCTCTAACAGGCGCCCCTCGTCCTTGGCCTGCATTAAGGCGGTGAGGGTGGCGGTGGCGGCTTGGTTTTCGGGGGTGTCGATGAGGTCACCCTCCGGCAGATAATGGGTACGGTTTTCCATAATCGGTGTCATTCCTTTCCTTTGTTGGCTTGTCATATTCTATGTTCCCGGTTCTTAAAATATGTCCTCGCCAACCGCAAAGAAATCAACCGAACAGATTGAGAATGGAGGTCAGCAGACCGTAGGACACAAAGGCCATGATCACGGTGGCGATGGCGATGCCCACCAGAATGGCGGGGATGGATTTTTTCTTGGGGATATCCAGCAGAGCGGCGATCAGCGCACCGGTCCAGGCGCCGGTACCGGGCAACGGAATGCCCACAAACAGCGCCAAGCCCCAGAAATAGCCTTTCTGGATCTTGTCGCTTTTGCTCATGGCTTTGTTTTCCAGTTTTTCCACCATCGGGCGGAACAGTTTGGTCTTTTTCAGCGCTGTGAACAGCGGGGTGATGAACCACAGGATAAAGGGCACCGGGATGATGTTGCCGATGATGCACAGGGGGATGGCGGTGAAAATATCCACCCCCATCAGGGAGGCGGCCAACAGACCGCCACGCAACTCCAGAATGGGCACCATCGAGATGATAAAGCACACCCACTCACCGGGCAGACCGCCCAGCGCCTCTACAAACCAATTTACCAAGCCTTCCATTTTGTTGTCCTCCATTTCCAATGGATATTTTTTACTACGGCTCCTATTCTAGCATACAGAAATGAAAAAATCCACCGTTTTTTGTCGGCGGCAAAAAACTCTTTCATTCCGGGACGGAATATGCTAAGATAAAAGCGAAAGAGAGGTGCGGTGTATGCGTATGTACGAGGTTATCCGCCACAAAAGAATGGGTCTTCCCCTGACCGAGCGGGAGATCCGGTTTATGATCGACGGTTTCACCGCCGGGGACATCCCGGACTATCAGATGTCCGCTTTGGCGATGGCGGTGTGTCTGAACGGGATGACCCCCAACGAGACCGCCATTCTCACCGATGCGATGATGCGCTCCGGGGATACGGTGGATCTGTCCCGGTTCGGCCTTTTGTCGGTGGACAAACATTCCACCGGCGGCGTGGGGGACAAGACCAGCCTGATCGTGGGGCCCATCGTGGCGGCCATCGGGGGCAAAGTGGCGAAGATGTCCGGCCGGGGTCTGGGTCACACCGGCGGCACGGTGGACAAGCTGGAATCCATACCCGGCTATCGCACCGAACTGACCCCCGAGGCCTTTCTGGATCAAGTGGAGCGGGTGGGTCTGGCGATCATCGGGCAGTCCGGCAATCTGGCGCCGGCAGACAAAAAACTGTATGCCCTGCGGGACGTGACCGCCACGGTGGACAGCGTGCCGCTCATCGCCTCCAGCATTATGAGCAAAAAGTTGGCTGCCGGCTCCCATTCCATCGTGTTGGATGTGAAGGTGGGGAGCGGCGCCTTTATGAAAACGAAGGCCGAGGGGGAGGAACTGGCCCGGCAGATGGTGGCGATCGCCGCCGCCTGCGGGCGCAAGGCCTCTGCCCTGGTGACCAATATGGATGTCCCCTTGGGCGAGGCGGTGGGCAACGCCCTGGAGGTGCAGGAGGCGGTGAGCGTTCTGCAGGGCGGCGGCGACCCCCGCCTGCGGACGCTGTGTGAGGCGCTGGCGGCCGAAATGGTGTGCCTGTGCCTGGGTCTTGCCCCCGATGAGGCGGCCGCCCGGGTGACGGAGGCGATCAACAGCGGCGAGGCATTCCGGCAGATGTGCCGGTGGATCGAGGCTCAGGGCGGGGACACCTCCTATCTCAGCCATCCGGAGAAATTCCCCACCGCCCCGGCATACCCCGTCACCGCTCAGAAAGAGGGGTATATCACCGGGATGGATGCCGAGGCTATCGGTATGGCGGCGGTGGCGCTCGGCGCCGGCCGTGCCACCAAGGCGGACACCATCGACCACGCCGCCGGTGTGCGGATCCTCAAACGAACCGGGGAGCGGGTGACGGCGGGCGAGCCGATCGCCACCCTATACACCAACCGCCCGGAGGCGGTGGCGGGAGCCGCCAAAGCCTATCTGGCGGCGGTGACGGTGGGCGATACCGCCCCGGCAGAACAGCAACTGATCTATAGCGTGATCCGATAAAACAACGGCCCAGGCAACGTTGGTTGCCTGGGCCGTTGTTTACGCCTTATCCCCGGACTTGCCCACCAAGGCCGCCACCAGACCCAGCGTTACGGCGGCGGTGATGCCGCCGGCGGTGGCGGTGAGCCCTCCGGTGAGGGCGCCCACCAGCCCTTGCTCATCCACCGCTTGCCGGACGCCTGTTGCCAAACTATAGCCAAACCCGGTCAACGGCACCGTGGCGCCGCCGCCGGCAAACTTCACCAGGGGCTCATACACCCCCAACCCGGTGAGCGCCACCCCCAGCACCACGAAACTCACCAATATCCGGGCGGGTGTCAGTTTGGTGAAGTCTATGAGCAGTTGCCCCACCACGCAGATCGCACCGCCCACCAGAAACGCTTTTAGGATCATCATATAGTCCATTTTTGTCACCCTTTCCGTTGGCGATAGTGTGTCCTTTTTGCGCCCGAACTATGCAGAAAGGAAATAATACTGGACTTTTCGGCAGTTTTCTGCTATGATGTGCTGGATGGGACCCCCATCGCATTACAATTTAAGGAGTTGGAAATACCACTATGGACCCTGATAGTATAGGTTCAATGTTGATTATGCTGGTGCTGGTGATCTTGTCGGCGTATTTTTCCGCCACCGAGACGGCCTTCTCCACCTTCAACCGTATCCGGCTGAAGGGGTTGGCCGAGGACGGCAACAAGCGGGCCGCTCTGGTGCTGAAAATGGCCGAGGATTATGACAAACTGCTGTCCACCATTTTGGTGGGCAACAACATCGTCAACATCCTGTTGACCACCGTCGCCACCATCTTTTTTGCCAACCGTATCGCCAACGAGGACTTTGCGGCAGCGGTGTCCACCGTGGTGACCACCGTGGTGGTGCTGGTGTTCGGCGAGATCTCGCCGAAAAGTCTGGCCAAGCAGTCTGCCGACCGGTTTGTGATGGCGACGGCACCCCTGCTGCGGGGCGTGACCTGGCTGTTGACCCCCATCAACTTTATCTTCTCCCTGTGGAAGCGGCTGCTTTCCCTGTTGTTCAAGACCACCGACGACGATGTGGTCACCGAGGAAGAGGTGCTCACCATCGTGGACGAAGCGGAGCAGGACGGCTCGCTGGGCGAGCAGGAGAGCGACCTTATCCGCCAGGTGATCGCCTTTAACGACCGGGAGGCGGTGGACATCCTCATCCCCCGGGTGGAGGTGACGGCGGTGCCGGTGGATGCCACCTTTGCCCAGTTGGGCGAGGCCTTTTCCGAGAGCGGGTTTTCCCGCCTGCCGGTGTATGAGGAGACCATCGACCGGGTGGTGGGCGTGGTGTACCACAAGGACTATTACCGGGAACTGAAACAGAAGCCCACCCCCAAAACGCTGATGAAACCGGCGGTGTTTGTGCCGCCGACCGTAAAGATCCGTCTGCTTTTGCGCCAGTTGCAGGAGGAGAAATCCCACATCGCCATCGTCACCGATGAATACGGCGGCACGCTGGGCATCGTCACCATGGAGGACATCCTGGAGGAATTGGTGGGCGAGATCTGGGACGAGCACGACGACGTGATCCAGAACATTCTGCCCTGCGAGGATGGCAGTGCGGTGGTGCTGTGCTCCGCTGAACTGTGCGACCTGATGGAGCATTTCGGCACCGAGACCCAGTGCGACGCCACCACCGTCAGCGGATGGGTGATGGAGGCTATGGGGTGCATCCCCTCGGTGGGGGACACCTTTACCGCCGACGGTTTGGCGGTGGAGGTCACCCGGGTGGAGACCACCCGCCCGGAGGAGATCCTGGTGCGCCCGATCCCCGAAGAAACCGAAGAATAAATCCAAAAGAGAGACCGTTACGAATCGTAACGGTCTCTCGTTTTGTTGGCGTGTTTGCTAACACAACCGTGATGGGTGGCAAACAGCGTTATCTTATTGTTCGTTGGGGTTCATAAAGCCCAGCCCCCGCACCTCGTCGGTGGTGAGCATCATCAGGAAGGCGTCGGGGTCGATCTCAAACACCGTCTGGCGCAGGCGGAACACCTCATCCCGGCGCACCGCCACCAGAATGGTGTTCTGATCCTGGCCGGAATACCCGCCCTTCGATTTCAGCAGGGTGACGCCCCGATTCACCTTGGTCATCACCGCCTGGGTGATTTCCGGCTGTTTCTGGGAGATGATCATAATCATCTTGCCGGAGCGGCCGCCGTATACCACCCGGTCGATGATCTGGGAGCCGATGAACACAAACACCACGGCGTACATCGCATTGGCAATGTTGCCATAGACAATGGCGGACAGGGTGATGACCACCGCATCCACCACCAGGATCAGGGTGCCCACCGACATATGGGGAAATTTTTTCTCCAACAGGCGGGAGATCACCTCACTGCCGCCGGTGGTACCGCCACGGCGGAGGATCAGCCCCACGCCCAGACCCAGAATGGCGCCGCCGAAGATGCAGACCAGCAGAGGGTTGGCGTTTTCGTCGGCGGGATAGATGCCCTGCAACCACGGCTCCAGCAGATCCACCATCACGCTGGAGATCACGATGCCCCACATGGTACGGATGGCCAGCGACCGGCTGAGCATAAACCAGGAGGCGATGATCAAAGGAACATTCATCACGATGGTGGCCACACCGATGGGGATCCAGTCAAAAAGATAGTTCAGCAAAATGGCGATACCGGTGAGACCGCCGGGGGCGATGTGATGGGGGTCGCTGAAGGCACCGATGGCAACGGCATAGCAGACGCTGCCCGCCAAAATCATCACGAAATCCACAGCCAAGGTTTTCCAGTCAAGGTTTTTCAGCCACTTCATACGCATTCCTCCACGCATAGGGCAAACAACTCCCGCACCCGGTCGATGCGCCCGTCAAGATAGAGATAACCAAACAACGCTTCCAGCCCGGTGGCCCGGTGATAGTCGGCGCCGGAGCGGGCGGTGTGGGCGTTGCGCCCTCGCTTGAATACCGCCTCTTCCTCTTCGGTGAGGTGCTCCATCAGCCGGTTCATAGCCGCCGCCTGGGCCTCTGCCCGGACATCCCGCACCGATTGGCGGTGCAGGTCGTTCACCGGGCGGTTGGCCTCACACAACAGCCTTTCCCGCACCATCAGACTGTACACCCCATCCCCCACAAAGGCCAGCGCCAAAGGGCTGAGGGTGTGCAGGTCAATATCCTTTGGGTATAATCTTTCCATCTTTATACCCTCCGTCAATCAATAAAGTCAAATTCAAAGTCATAGATGCTGACGGTGTCGCCCTCGCCGCAACCGGCGGCACGGAGCGCCTCGATCACGCCGGAGCCGTCCAGCACCCGCTCGAAGTAGGAAAGCCCCTCCGGGTCGTCAAAACGGACGCCCCGCATCACCCGGAACAGCCAGTTGGCCTCCACGAAATACACGCCGTCCCGGTTGGTGATCTGTACGGAGTGGTCACGGAGTTCCTCGGGGGTGGGCAGAACCGGAGCCTGAGCCTCAAACCGGCGGATGGGGGGCAGTTTTGACAGCAGTTCGCCGCACCGTTTGGCGATCTCGTCGGTGCCGTGGGCGATGGGCGCCATCATCGGATAGTATTCGTATCCCCGCTTTTCCATCTCGGCGGCAAAAGCCTCCAACTGCTTGTCCTCCGCCAGGTCGCATTTGTTCCCCGCCACGATCATCGGGCGGGAGGCCAGGTCGGGGTTGAATTTTTTCAGTTCCTCGTTGATGGTGTCGAAATCGGCGATGGGGTCCCGCCCCTCACTGCCGGATACGTCCACCACGTGAACCAGCAGCCGGCACCGCTCCACGTGCCGCAGAAAATCGTGACCCAGACCGATACCCTCGGAGGCGCCCTCGATGACGCCGGGTATGTCCGCCATCACATAGGACACGCCCGCCACCGGCCGCACCACGCCCAGCACCGGGGTGATGGTGGTGAAGTGGTAGTTGGCGATCTCCGGTTTGGCCTCGCTGACCACCGAGATGAGGGTGGATTTGCCCACGTTGGGGAACCCCACCAGACCCACGTCCGCCAGCAGTTTCAGTTCCAGCCGCAGTTCGTATTCCTCGCCGGGCACACCGGGCTTAGAGAACCGGGGCACCTGCCGGGTGGCGGTGGCGAAATGGTTGTTGCCCCAACCGCCCCGACCGCCCCGGGCGGCCACAAAATCCTCGTCGCCGGACATATCCGCCATCAGGCGGCCGGTTTCGTTGTCGTAGATGAGGGTGCCCCGGGGCACCCGGACAATACAGTCCTCGCCGGATCGGCCGGTCTTGCGGTTGGTCTGACCGTTTTCGCCGTGGGGGGCGGTGTATTTCCGCTGATAGCGGAAATCCGACAGGGTGTTCATCCCATCGT
>CAYSRL010000051.1:0-8153 GCA_964433515.1 uncultured Ruminococcus sp. | reverse complement strand
GATTCCTCGGCGGTGTATGTGAACGCCTCCACCCGGTTCACCGACGGCGGCGAGTTCGGGCTGGGGTGCGAGATGGGCATCTCCACCCAAAAACTCCACGCCAGAGGGCCAATGGGTCTGGCGGAACTGACTACGTACAAATACATCATCACCGGCAACGGACATACGAGGTGAGATTATGACGATCGGATTTATCGGCGCCGGCCATATGGGCGGCGCCTTGGCCGCCGCCACCGCCAAGGCGGTGGGCGGCAACCGCCTGCTGATTGCGGATCTGGACACCCAAAAAGCCGAGGCATTAGCCTCGGCCATCGGCGCCGCCGCCACCGACAGCGATACGGTGGTGGCACAGAGCGATTATATCTTCCTGGGGGTCAAGCCCCAGGGGATGGAAGCGGTGCTGACGGCTTTGCGCCCCGGCTTGACCGCCCGGAGCGAAAAACCGGTGCTGATCTCGATGGCGGCGGGTCTGACTATGGCTTGTATCAGGGATTGGTCCGGCGGTCTGCCGGTGATCCGCATTATGCCCAACACCCCGGTGGCGGTGGGAGAGGGGATGACCCTCTACACCCTGTCCGGGGACGTGACCGCCCGGCAGAAAGCGGAGTTCGAGGCAATGATGACCGCCTCCGGGAAGATCAGCGAACTGCCGGAATCCCTCATTGACGCCGGCTGTGCGGTGTCCGGGTGTGGCCCGGCCTTTGCTTATCTGTTTATCGAGGCGCTGGCGGCGGGTGGCGAGGACAAGGGTCTCGACCCGGCGCTGTCCTTGGAATTGGCCGCCCAGACGGTGCTGGGTGCGGCAAAGATGGTGCAGCAAACGGGGGAAGATCCCATCACCCTCAAGGACGCCGTGTGCTCCCCCGGCGGCGCCACCCTGCAGGGGGTCGGCGCCCTGAACGGGGGCGGCTTCCGGGATATCGCCATCTCCGCCGTGGATGCGGCGTACAACCGCACGCTGGAAATGAAGAAGTAAACGGAAATAATGCATAACTCTACCTTGCCTCCCTCTGATGAGAGAGGTGGCATTTGCATAAGCAAATGACGGAGGGAGAGAACGACCACCCCTCAGTCAGCCTGGCGGCTGACAACTCCCCGGACAAGGGGATCCAAAGGAAGATTGCACACAAAAAAGCCGAGGCAACCGCCTCGGCTTTTTTATGCAAATGTTAGAATTGAGCCAAGGCGCCCTCGGTGGGCGAGGCTTTCGGCCCCATCACGCCGCAAGGCGCATCACGTTCCCGCAGGGAACACATCGTTTACACCGTCGCCTCGACTCTGTAGATCGGCAAGCCCTGTGCCACAAAGCGGCTCTCGTACTCGGTGACGATGTTGTCCTCGATCTCATCGGCGTGCAGGTCCAGCGACACGTTCTTCAGCGTATACCCGCATCCGGACAGTTGCTCCAGGGAATACTGGAAAAACACCCGCCCGTCGGTCTTTTGAATGAGGGTGGCACCCGGCACCAGCAACTCCTTATACATCTCCAAAAAATGGGGATGGGTCAGCCGGTGGGTGGCCTGCCGCTTTTTCGGGAAGGGGGTGGAGAAATTGAGATACAGCCGGCTGACGCTGTGGGGCGGGATAAACCGGGCCAGATACTCGGCATTGCCGGAGAGGAACCGGATGTTGTCCAGCCCCATCGCCTTGGCTTTTTCGCAGGCGGAGACCAGCACGTTGGCATACAGTTCCACCGCCAAAAAATTCACTTCCGGGTGGCGGGCGGCCAGTTGGCAGATAAACCCGCCTTTTCCGCACCCGATCTCCATCTCCACCGGGTGGTCGTTGCCGAACAAGGCGGCAAGATCCAGATATTTCGCCTGTTCCTCGGCGTCAAAGCGGATGGTGTCCACCCGCAGGGGAATGATCTGTTCCGATACACAGTCCAGCCGCTCGTCCAGATGCTTTTTGCGGCGCATACGCATTGAAAATCGCTCCTTTTGCAAATAATGCTGGTAATTTTCCGGCATATATGGTAGAATACGAAAATAAGGATGAAAAACTACAGTTTGATCACCAGTTCGCTGCCGGCACGGCGCATCCCGGCATCCCCGGTGAGTATCGCCAGATTCCCCCGGAACAACAGCGCCGGGTCCGAGAGAAAACATTCCTTGACCTGTTCTGCCTGATGGTTGTCGGACACCCGCAGGGTGACCGACAGCAGATCCCGCTGACCGTCCCGGATGGTGCAGGTGACGGCGTATCCGCCCTCCTCCAGACGGCGGATATCCACCTTGTTGTTCTGCTCCACCTGACGGCGTTTGAGCAGTTTCAGCGCCGCTTCGGCCGACCGCTCCCGCAGGGTATAGGGCACCCGCACCGCCAGCGAGTCGCCGATCTGGGCGCCGGTTTGGGTGACGGCGATGGTGCGGCCTTCTTCGGCGAGGTGCCCCATCCGGATGAGTTCCTCGATGGCGTCCTCGGTGTCAAAATAATTGACCATACCGCCCCCCACCAGGATCTCGGTGACGGCGTCCCGGTCCATGGGACAGCCGGCGGTATTCAGCATATAGCAAAGCAGGATGCGGATCTCCTGCAGCGTGTTCAGTCCGCCCGGTTCTACACCGGCAGTAAAAGCGTCTGCCATAGACGATTCTCCTTTTTGTAAGTAGTACCGAACCATTATACACCATTCCAAGGAAAAAGAAAAGAGCGGAAAGGGATTTTTACAAAAAATCTTCTGCCGCCGAAAGGGGTATTCTTTATGAAAAACATCCATAAACTGTTAGCGTTCTTTCTGGCCGCCCTGCTTTTGCTGTGCGGTTGCGGGGATAAGGGCGAGGATCTGGATTACGAGTCCCTGGTGGTGGCGCCGGTGGATGTGAATATCACCGATTGCATCACCGACGCCCAGATCACCGCCGTGCTGGGGTGTCCTATGACCCTGCTGGGGGTGTTTGAGGACGGCACGCAGGCGGTGTATATGTCGGAGGACGGCGCTTACCAGGTGAACATCAACCTGAAAAACGAGACCCGGGCGGTATTCGATAGCAACGCCGCCGATCAGGAGACCACCCCGCAGGAGGGTCTGGGCGAGACCGCCTATTGGAGCGTGGAGACCGGCGAATTGGTGGTGTATACCGGCGGTTATGCGCTGGGTGTGTCGGTGCTGATGCCGGAGGACACCGCCACCGATGGATATGTGCGGCAGATCGCCGAACTGATGCTGGATGCATTGCAACCGGCTGAATAAATAACAAGGCGGTGAACAGACCGATGTACGATAAGGTGTCTATGTGGGAGCGGACCTGGGCTGAGGTGGATATGACGGCGGTCCGCCACAATTATAACACCATCCGGGGCGCTCTCCCGGCGGGTGTAAAACTCTGTTGCGTGGTCAAGGCCAATGCCTATGGCCACGGCGCCAGCAAGGTAGCCCCCCTGTATGAGCAGATGGGTGCCGACTGGTTTGCAGTGTCGAATATTGAAGAAGCGTTGCAGTTGCGCCGTCACGGAATAACGAAACCGGTGCTGATTTTGGGGTATACCCACGAATCGTGCGCCGCTTTGTTGGCAGAGCACGGTTTCTCCCAGTGTGTGTATTCTGCGGAATACGGACGCCGGTTGTCTGCTGCCGCCACCGGGTTCGGCGTGACGGTGAAGATCCATATCAAACTGGACACCGGTATGGGCCGTCTGGGGTTCCAGGTGCCGGGCGGGGGCGAGGATTCGGTGGCGGGTGCCGCCGCCGTCTGCCGTCTGCCGGGTCTGGAGCCGGAGGGTGTGTTCACCCACTTTGCCTCTGCCGACGAGGGCGAGGCGGGGGACGGTTTTTCCAACCGGCAGGTGGATCTGTTCGTGTCGGCTATCAACCAATTAAAAGGGGAGGGCATCACCTTTGCCATCCGCCATTGCGCCAACTCGGCGGCTCTGTCCGACCACCCGGAATGCCGGATGGATATGGTGCGGGCGGGCATCGTGCTGTACGGCTTACAGCCTTCCGGGGATCTGCGGCAGCCGTTGCCCTTGGTTCCGGTGATGAGTCTGAAAGCCGTGGTGTCCCACGTCAAGACGGTGGCTCCCGGCGCCACCGTCAGTTACGGACGCACCTTTACGGCGGATCGGGAGATGCGGATCGCCACGGTGCCCATCGGCTATGCCGACGGCTTCTGGCGGCAGAACAGCCCTGCCGGGGTGACGCTGACCGTTCGGGGTCAGCGGGCTTCCATTGTGGGCCGGGTGTGTATGGATCAGTTGATGTTGGATGTGACCCACATTCCGGATGTGGCCATCGGGGATTATGTGACGGTGTTCGGCACCGCCCCGGCCATAACGGCGGAGGAATTGGCCGCCGCCAACGGCACCATCGGTTATGAGGTGGTGTGCGGCGTGGGCGAGCGGGTTCCCCGGCTGTATGTGGAAGAGGGTCAACTGGTGGGCGTGTTGGATAATTTGATGAGGTAACGCTATGTTTGATGCAGAGAGAATCAAAAACGACTGTGTGGAATGGATCCGCACCTTTTTCGCCGAGAATGGCCCTGACTGCAATGCGGTGGTGGGCATCTCCGGCGGCAAGGACAGTTCGGTGGTGGCGGCCTTGTGCGTCGAGGCGCTGGGCGCCCACCGGGTGGTGGGCGTGCTGATGCCCTGCGGTCAGCAGGCGGACATCGACTGCTCCCGAAAACTGGTGGAGCACCTGGGCATCCGCCACTACACCGTCAATATCGAGGCGGCTATGAAAGGGCTTACATCCGCCATTTCATCCGAGTTGGAACTGTCCGCCCAAAGTCTGACCAACCTGCCGCCCAGGTTAAGGATGGCCACCGTATACGCCGTCTCTCAGAGTGTCAACGGGCGGGTGGCCAACACCTGCAACCTGTCGGAGGACTGGGTGGGGTATTCCACCCGCTACGGCGATTCGGTGGGGGATTTCAGCCCCCTGTCCCGGCTGACGGTGGCAGAGGTCAAGGCGATCGGCCATTTGTTGGGTCTGCCCTGTGAGTTGGTGGAAAAGGTGCCGATCGACGGTCTGTGCGGCAAAACCGATGAGGACAACCTGGGCTTTACGTATGCCCAGTTGGATCGGTATATCCGCACCGGCGAGATCGACGACCCGGAGATAAAGGCCCGCATCGACCGGATGCACCGCATCAACCGGTTCAAACTGGAACTGATGCCGGTATTTGAACCGAATTTGTAAACGAAAAACCGCCTGAGGCAACAGTCTCAGGCGGTTTTTTCCATCCTTGTTTCTATGATAACGGTCGGTGACCGTTTCTCGGTCATTTATTCCTTGTAATTCTCCGGAATGTATGGTAAAATGCTGTCATTAAAAGGAGGTGGTCGGCATGGCAAAACACGATAGTATACCGCAATGGAAATGGTGGCTTCTGTTGGGTGGCGCCTGCGTATTGGTGGCTGGCGTGGTGTTGGGGCTGTGGCGTCTGTGGCCGGATAGCCCCGCAGAGTCACCGGCGGTATCCCCTGCCCAGACCACCACCCTTTCCACCGACACCACCACTTCTGCCACCTCTTCCTCGGTCACCGAGGAAACCCAGGAGCAAACCACCACCGAGCCTTTTACCACCACCACGGCGGCGCCCAAGGTGATGCTGGAGGTGACCTCTCACAAGGCGGGCACCACCTCAACCAACGAGCCCATCACCACCTTCACCGGCACCTCTGACCCGCAATACGCCCTTAAGATCAACGGCAAAACGGTGGAGCGGGATGAGGATGGCGCCTTTTCGGTGGAATACGAACTAAAACCCGGCAACAACACCTTTACCTTCTCCCATAAGGGGAAGGATACCACCTATACGGTGAAATACAACTACGTGGTGATGCAGTCTTACACCCCCTCCGGCAGTCAACGGTACAATAGCGGCGCCACCTTTTCGGTGGTGGTGTCCGCCCGGGAGGGGAGCACCGTCACCGCCACCTTCCGGGGCAAGACGATCACCCTGAAGCGGACCACCGGCGAGGGCGGCGACGGCGAGACCCAGAAAAGCGAGACCTTCGTGGACTATACCGGCACCTTTTCTCTGCCGTCGGACAACACCACCGATAAAAACCTGGGCACCGTCACCTTTAAGGCTACCCACCAGGGTCAGACCGACACCGCCCGTTCCGGCAGCATCGTGTGCAAAAAATCCCAAAAGGGGGTCATCGGCGAGGTGGTGGCGTTTTCTGCCGAAACCTTTGACGGTGACAAAAACGACGACGACAGCCGCCCCACCAACAACTATTTCCCCAAGGGCACCGTGGACTATGTGGTGGGTCACACCTATTTCGGCGAAAAGGAGTATCTGCTGCTCCGGTGCGGGCGCCGGGTGTATGTGAACAAGGAGTTGTCCCCGCCCAAACAGACGGTAACGGTCACAAAGCAGTATGCGGGGGAGTTGCCGGACACCAACCAACTGTCGCTGGATGCCATCCGGGTCACCTCCGGTGCGACCTATATCACCCTCAACACCAACTGGAAGGCGCCGTTCTTTTTGGATCTGAAGCCCCAGAGTTACAAAGATCCCTCCACCCAGGATTACCGGGTGACCGGCGTCACCGCCCAGTATGTGGAGATCACCTTCTGCTATGCCACAAAGGTGACCGGTAACTTCACCTTTGACAGCAATCATCCCTTGTTCACCAAAGCCACCGTGCAGAAAAGCGGGGATGCCACCGTTCTGCGGCTGTATCTGCGGCGCACCGGCGGGTTTTACGGCTGGGATGCCTATTACAACAGCGATGGGCAACTGGAGTTTTATTTCCTGCACCCGGCCCAGGTCAAGACGGCCGGCAATGCCTATGGCGCCGATCTGACCGGTGTCACGGTGATGCTGGATGTGGGTCACGGCTATACGAGCGGCGGCGCCTCCGGCCTGGATTCTCTTCATCCGGAGGGCGAGCGGAACTATTATCTGGCGACCCTTATCAAGCGGGAACTGGAGAGCATCGGCGCCACCGTGATCCTCAACCGCACGGCCACCGGCGACCTGGACCAGGACGAGCGGTGTATGAAACTGAAAAACGTCAAACCGGATCTGTGCATTGCCATCCATCACGATGCCAATGCTTCCTCAAAGCCCAACGGATTCGGGGCGTTCTATTCTTTGTCTTATGCCTATGAACCGGCAAAATACATTTACAATGCAACGATGGATACCGGCATTTACAAAAGCAGTACGTCCGGCAACCGCAACCGGCTGGATTGGCACTATTACTTTGTGGCCCGGATGTCGGATTGCCCGGTGGTGCTCACCGAAAACGGCTTTATGACCAGCCGGATCGACCATCAGGGCATCGTCAGCGATCTGACCAACTGGAACAAGGCAAAGGCCATCACCAAAGGCGTGGCCCAGTATTTCCTGTCCATTCGGATAGCGGGATACACCCCGTCTTCCACCACTTCCACCACGGTGAAGACCACCGCAACCACTAAGGTGACCACCTCTTCCACGGCGGTGACCACCACGACCACCACCCACAAGGTGGTGGTGATGCCCACGATGAGCACCACGGCGTCCACCACGGCGTCTGCCCCGGTGACCACCGCCTCCACGTCGGGCAAAACGGAGGAGACCGCCACATCGGCCGAAACCTCCACAGACACCACCGTCCCGGACACCACCGCCACCGAAGATACGACGGATACCGGGGACACTTCCCAGACCGAAAGCACCACCGCCGCCGAGCCCACGTCCGGGTCGGATGCGACCGATGCGACCGAATCCACGATATCCTGACAAAAAAGATCCCGCACTCAGCCGAGTGCGGGATCTTTGCGTTATTTCATGGCATCCATAGACTGGGTCAGCAGGTTCAGTTTTTCCTGCAGGCCGGCGGCCTGTTCCCGGGCGCCGTTGACCACCGCCTCGGGGGCTTTGTCGGTAAAGGCTTTGTTGTTAAGTCTGGCCAGCACACCGTCCAACTGCTTTTTGACGTTGGTGTATTCCCGCTCCAGCCGGGCCAACTCAGCGGCCTTGTCCACCAGGGCATCCATGGGGATCTTGACGGTGGCGGCGGCGGTGACGATGCTCACCGCACCCGGCACCTCAAAACTGTCGCCGATGTGTACCTCGGCGGCGGAGGCCAACCGTTGCAGGAAGGGCACGCCGGCGGCAAAGGTGTCGGCAAAGGCGGTCTCGATGTACAGATCCGCTTTTTTGGAGGGGGGCACGTTCATCTCGGCACGGCGGTTGCGTATGCCACGGATG
>CAYSRL010000050.1:0-8200 GCA_964433515.1 uncultured Ruminococcus sp. | reverse complement strand
ATTCGAATCCCCGACCTTCCGCTTAGGAGGCGGACGCTCTATCCTGCTGAGCTACAAGCGCATATATACTACGTATAGTAGTAGTTTACTCGCAAAGCCACAAAATGTCAAGAAAATGGCCTAATTTGCTATTGAAAAAAACCGGAGAGCGTGCTAGAATGTAAGGTAGAATCTAGACAAAGGAGCGACCGCTATGAAAACCATTACCCGCCGTCTTCTATCTGTTCTTATGATCGTGGCTCTGTTGGTATGCCTGTCCGCCTGCAAAAGCCAGGAAGAACCGGCCACCGAGCCCGCCGAATCCACCACCGAACCCACCACAACCACCACCGAGCCCGCACCCACCAAGGGCATCAACCCCCTGACCGGTGCCGCCGATATGGAGACCGATAACAACCGCCCGGTGGCCTATGCCGTCCCGGACGAGTCCGCCGACATCACCCAGATCGGCATCGAGGACGCCGATATGTATTTTGAGGCCGAGACCGAGGCGGGCATCCCCCGTCTGCTGGCCATCTTCTCCAGCGTAGACCGCATCCCGGACAGCATCGGCCCGGTGCGCTCTGCCCGCCCCCATTTTGTGAATTTCGTGGACTCTCTGGACGCCATCTACTGCCACATCGGCGGTTCCGGCGACGCCCGCACGGCCATCAGCAGTCTGGGCGTGGACGATATCGAGTCCGCCTATGAGACCAACTCCATCCTCGCCGCCAGCGACAACGTCAGTTGGAACCGCAAAGCCTTTATCAAGGATAAGGTGCTGGCTGCGGTGGAGCGGTATGATTATGACACCACCACCGCCACCCAGTCCCCCTTCGCCTTTGGCGAAAAGGCCGGCGATATGCCCGCCACCACCCTGGACATTAAGATCTCCCACAGTTACAACGTCGGCTTCACCTATGACGAGGAGACCGGCCTGTATACCAAGCACCGGGTCACGATGAAGGGCGACGGCCTGGCTATGGCGGAGCACACGACCGGCTCCGGCGGCACCATCACCGTGTCCAACGTCATTGTGATGTACGACGACCGCAACGTGCTGGACTATAAAAACGGCAGCGCCTATCACATCGGCTTTGACCTGGAGAGCGGTTCCGGTCTGCTGGTGAGCGGCGGCACCGCCCGGGAGATCAAATGGACCCGCACCGCCGACCAACTCTCCTATTTCGAGGCGGACGGCACCACCCCCCTGACCGTGGCGGTGGGCAAGACCTATGTGGCTCTCACCGATAAGAATCTGGAAAGCAAGACCGAAGTGAATTAAGAGGATCCATAACCCCCGGCAGACATCGTCTGCCGGGGGTTTTCCTTTTGCCGGATCGGCTCCTAACTCTCCGTCACGTTATTCCGGGGGATCCGCACCACATATTCGATATACTCCGCCTCGTCCCGGCGATGGCTCTCGGCGGGGATGCCGCCCCGCCGCATAATATCCAGGGCGTGGTTGACGGTGTTGAAAAACACCCGCACGTCCCGTATCAGCGGTCGGGCGGGACGGCGGCGCACCCGCTCCGTCAAGGCGTTCTCCACCATCCGCTCGGTCTGGGCCACCGTCAGTTTGCCCTCGATGACCCGCCGCAATACAAACCGCCGCTGCTCCCGATCCTCCAACCGGATCAGCGCACGGGCGTGCCGCTCGGTGAGCCCGGCGGCGGTCATCTCCGCCCGCTCGCTCTCCGGCAGGCGGAGCAGGCGCAGTTTGTTTGCCACCGCCGACTGGGACATTCCCAGCCGTTGGGCGGTCTCGCACTGGGTCAGTTCATAGGTCTCCATCAGTTCCCGGATGCCCAGAGCGGTGTCAAAGCAGTTCATATCCTCCCGCTGGAGGTTCTCCACCAAGGTCAGCACCTGCCGGGTGAGCGGCTCAGCCCCCACCTCGACGCAAGGCACCTCCGCCAGCCCCGCAATCCGTGCCGCCCGCAGACGGCGCTCACCCGCCACCAGCACCGGCACCCCGGTGTCCATACTGACGGTGAGGGGCTGGAGGATGCCGTTTTCGCTGATGCTCTGGGCCAATTCCACCAGTTTATCCAAGGGGAATTCCCGCCGGGGTTGATGGGGGTTGGGGCGGATGTCCCCGGTGGGGATCATCCACACCTTTCCCTCTGCCCGGTATGCCGGTTTCCGTTTTTTCATAACGCTCACTCCTTTGGGGTGAAATGGTGTAACCTTTGCGGATGGGCGCACCCATCCCTACGACCCTAACCCAGGTTGGTGCAGAACCGGCCGTTTTGTTTCACGTGAAACGCCCCGACAACGCTGCCGGGAAACGTCGGCGTTCGCTGCGCAAAAACAGCAAATAAAACCGGTGGTTCACTCCCACGCCTAAAGACGCCAAAACAAAAACAGCCTTTCTCTACTAGGTGTAGTCTATCCATACACAGATCATACCACATCTAGTAGAAAAAGGCTGTCGTTCTTGGTTGTCGGGTTTTACAAATTACAGAGGTTTCTTGGCAATTTTTGAGCCGTGGCGGGGATAGGCCGCCGGGGTGGGACGCACCTTGTCCACCGCCACCAGCCGCCGCTCCATAGGCTGGATGCCGGAAACCGGCTGGGCGGGCAGGGTCAGGGCGGTCACCTCCCCTATCTTGCCCCCCAACACGCCAATGCCCCGGGTCGCCTCGGTGCGCTCCCGGTCGGCGTCGGGGCCTTTGAGGGCGATAAACCGCCCGCCCACCTTCACAAACGGCAGGCAATACTCAGAAAGCACCGGCAGGTTGGCCACCGCCCGGGCACAGGCCACGTCGAACTTTTCCCGGAGTTGGGGGTTTTGTCCCCCCTCTTCCGCCCGTGCGTGGATGAGGGCGGCGGAAAGGCCGGTTTCCCGGCAAACGGTGTCCAAAAAGGTCAGCCGTTTGTTGAGGCTGTCCAACAGGGTCAGTTGGCAATCCGGACGGTATAACGCCAGAGGCACACCGGGGAATCCGGCACCGGTGCCCACGTCAATGAGGGAAAAGGCGCCCTCCGGCAACAGGGGTGCCGCCGTCAGGCTGTCGGCAAAATGCTTCACCGCAATCCCCTGGGGGTCGGTGATGGCGGTGAGGTTCATTTTCCGGTTCCATTCCACCAACAGGCGGGCGTAAACATCCAGTTTCTCCAGCAGTTCCGGGGTCACCTCCACCCCAAAGGGCTCAGCCACCCGGGCAAACAGGTCTCGGTCAAACATCCTTTTCACTCCTCAGGTAATCGTTGATTGAGGCGGGTTACTACTGCTCCACACGATAAGCACCGACACATCCGCCGGGCTGACCCCGCTGATGCGGGAGGCCTGGCCGATGCTCCGGGGCCGTACTTTCAGCAGTTTCTCCTGGGCCTCTTTCCGCAGACCGTGAATCCGGTCATAGGGGGCGTCCGCCGGCAACAGCCGGCATTCCAGCCGCCGCATCTCGTCGATCTGCGCCTGCTCCCGCCGGATATACCCCTCGTATTTCAGTTCCACCTCTAATTGCTCCGCCACCAAGGGCTCTATCGCCGGGCGGTTCGGGTCCACCACCGCCAAATCGGCATAGGACAGTTGGGGACGGCGGAGCAGTTCCAGCATCCGCACCCCGGTGGTGACCGGGGTGGTGCCCTTGGCGGTCAGCAAGGCGTTGAGGGTATCGGAGGGGGGCAGAACGATGCCCTCCAACCGCTTCCGCTCGGCGGACAGCGCCTCTTGCCGGGCGGTATACCGCTCCCACCGGCTGTCCTCCACCAGACCGATGCGGCGCCCGATGGGGGTCAGCCGCCGGTCGGCGTTGTCCTGGCGGAGCACCAGCCGGTATTCGCTGCGGCTGGTCATCATCCGGTAAGGGTCGGTGCACCCCTTGGTGGTCAGGTCGTCTATCAGGGTGCCGATATAACTGGAGGCCCGGTCCAGGATCAACGGCTCTTTGCCCTGCAGTTTCAGGGCGGCGTTGGCGCCGGCAACCAGACCCTGGGCGGCGGCCTCCTCATAGCCGGAGGAGCCGTTGAACTGTCCGGCGCCGTACAGACCGGGGATGTCCATAAACTCCAGGGTCATATCCAATTGCAACGGGTCGATGCAATCGTATTCAATGGCATAGGCCGGGCGCATCACCTGCACCTGCTGAAGGCCGGGGATGGTGCGCAGAAATTGCATCTGCACGTCCACCGGCAGGCTGGAGGACAGACCCTGCAGATACATTTCGTCGGTGTTCCTGCCGCAAGGCTCGATAAACACCTGATGGCGCTGTTTATCCGCAAACCGCACCACCTTATCCTCAAAACTGGGGCAATAGCGGGGGCCCACCCCCTCAATTTTGCCGCCATACAAGGGGGAACGGTGGAGATTCTCCAAAATCACCTGTTTGGTGTCCTCTCCGGTCCAGGTGATGTGGCAAGGCAGGGTGTTTTTCAGGGGTTCGGCGGTCTCAAAAGAGAAGGGGGTCACCGGCTCCTCTCCCTCCTGCCGTTCCAGGCCGGAAAAATCAATGCTCCGGCGGTTGACCCGGGCGGGGGTGCCGGTTTTAAACCGCCGGGTGGCGACACCCAGTTTCAGCAGACTGTCGGTGAGGGCCGTGGCGGCAAACATCCCGTCGGGGCCCCCCTCATAGGACACGTCACCCACAAAGATGCGGCCCCGCAGAAAGGTGCCGGTGGCGAGGATCACCGCTTTGGCGGTGTATTGCGCCTCCAGCCGGGAGGTCAGCAGAAAGGTGCCGTCCGCCTGTTTCTCGATGGCGGTGATCTCCGCCTGGCGCAGTTCCAGGTTGGCGGTGCGCTCCAGCGCCGCCTTCATATAGGCGGAATAATCCCGGCGGTCGATCTGCGCCCGCAGGGAGTGGACAGCGGGCCCCTTGCCCCGGTTGAGCATCCGGCTTTGCAACAAGGTGGCGTCGGCGGCCTTTCCCATTTCACCGCCGAGAGCGTCGATCTCCCGGACCAGGTGCCCTTTGGCGGTGCCGCCGATGGAGGGATTGCAGGGCATATTGCCCACCCAGTCCATATTGATGGTGAACACGGCGGTGTGGCAACCCAACCGGGCCGCCGCCAGACCCGCCTCAATGCCGGCGTGACCGGCACCGATCACCGCTATGTCAAAATGTCCGTCCATAAACAGCATGGGATAGGCTCCTTTCGTGTGGAATGGAAAAAGCGCAAATGAAAACCCCGCTTAAAGAGGGCTTGGGGTCGTGCAAGACCGTAAGGGCAATTCGCCAATCGCCCGAAAAGGCGGGAGGGCACGGAGACCCTCCCCTACGGTGTTGGCTTGGGGTCGTGCAAGACCGTAGGGGCGATTCACGAATCGCCCGGTTTTTGCCTCCGGCAACGACCCTCTCCAAGGTCGGTGCGGAAAGGGCAGGATCTCTGTCTGTCAAGCAGAAAAATTCCACGAAAATTTGCACTATTTTCGCCAAATTTCGCCATTGGGGATACTTTTGGTGGAAAATTTCCCATTTTGTGGGTTTTCCACCAAATTAACCACTTTTCCACAGCCTTTTTCCACATCCGGTGTGGATTTGTGGGGAAAACCGCCCGCATTTCTCCGCCAAAGTGGGAAAACCGGGGGTAAAGTTTTCACATTTTCAACGGTCTTTTCCACCAAAAAATCTGAGAAAACCCTTGATTTGAGTGGGTTTTCGCCGGTTTTCGACCAAATGTTCTTTCCACCGGGCCCCTCGTTTCGAGGGTGGGAAATGAGGCACATCGGCAGTGAATTTTAGTATCGTTTTTGGCGTATAAGAAACCGTGACAAAACTAAAAAAGCGGAAGCCCCCCTCTCCGAGGGAGCCCACACTCGATCCTTCGCCAATCGGATCGGGGCAAAAAACTGACCGGACAAACCTGCCCGGTCAGTTTTCGGTCTTATTCCTCCTGCAGGGGCTCGCCGTTCACCATCACCGGGGCGGTCTCCGCCACCGGGATGTCGGTTTCGGCGCTTTGGGCAGGATAGCCGCCCTCGGCGGTATATTCCGGAACAACCGGCTGGAATTCCGGCGCCGCCACCGGCATCGGGGGCTGCTTTTTCATCTTGACGGCCGCCACAGAGCCGGTAATCAGATAATACAGCACCCAAACGTGTATCAGCAGATCGATGATCATAGAGGACAGATCATACAGCCCCAACAGCACCAGCGTATCCAGGGCAAACAGCACCGTCGCCACGATCATCCAAGCCGACTGCTTTTTAGACATAAACCAGCACAGCAGGTAAACACCGATGACGATAAAGGCCAGCACAGCCGCCACCGGCATCAACGAGGAGATCTCGGTGACCTCCGCAATATCCAGAAAAGCCATAGGCGTGGAGGCGGAGAACAGGAAATACATATCCGCACTCACCAGCCGCAAAATCACGTTGACGGCGGTAAAGCCCGCCACCAACAACAGGTTGCTCCGGGCAGAAGCAAAGGTGGTCTCGGGGGTCTTGACCGGCTTTTCGGCCTTGGTGTTGTTATTCAGAAATCCCACAATAATCACTCCTCAGTGGGTTTATCGGCGGTCTCTTCGGCGCCTTCGTCGGCGTTTTCGGTCTCCTCGGCGTGGGCGTTGACCTGGTTCTCATCGTGCTCCGCAGAGGCGATGGACACAATGGCGGTGCCCTCCGGCACCCGCATCACACGAACACCCTTCGAGGTACGGCTGCACAGGCGGATCTCATCCATCGCCATACGGATGATGATACCGCCGGAAGAGATCAAAATCAGATCGTCGCTGTCCGGATCCACCGTCATAATGCCCACCACGTCGCCGTATTTTTCGGTGTGGTAGTTGGTCAGACCCTTACCGCCACGGGACTGGGTGCGGTAGTCGGAGAACCGGCTCAGCCGGCCGAAACCGGTCTC
Organism: uncultured Ruminococcus sp.; assembly: GCA_964433515.1. Classification (GTDB taxonomy): domain Bacteria; phylum Bacillota; class Clostridia; order Oscillospirales; family Acutalibacteraceae; genus UBA5905. The sequence goes on along the minus strand of CAYSRL010000050.1, from coordinate 1,409 downwards.
GGTGACGGTGAGCAACAGGCGCTGGTCGTCCACCAGTTCCATACCCACCACCGTGTCGTCGTCGGCCAGATTCAGCGCCTTTACGCCACGGGCGGTACGGCCGATGGCACGGGCGTCGTTCTCGTCAAAGCGGATGGCCATACCCTTTTGGGTGGCCACCAACAACTGGCGGCTGCCGTCGGTGGTCAGCACACGGCACAACTCGTCGCCCTCGTCCAGGTCGATGGCGATCAGGCCGCTCTTACGCACATTGGCATAGGCATCCAGGCGGGTACGCTTGATGATGCCGTTTTTGGTGATCATACACAGATATTGCCCCTCGGTCTGATCCTCCAGACGGATCATCGCCGAAATTTTCTCTTCCGGCTGTAAGGGCAACAGGTTGACGATGTTCATACCCTTGGCCTGGCGGCTGCCCTCCGGCACCTCAAAGCATTTCAGCCGATAGACCCGGCCCAGACTGGTGAAGAACATCACATAATCGTGGCTGGAGCAGACAAACATCTGCTTGGTCACGTCCTCTTCCCGGGTGGTCATACCGGTGATGCCACGGCCGCCACGGTGCTGTGCCTGATAACTGTCCACAGCCTGGCGCTTGATATAACCCATATTGGTGAGGGTCAGCACACACTGCTCCTCGGGGATGAGATCCTCAATGTCCACCTCACCGGACACAATGGAGATCTCGGTGCGGCGCTCGTCGCCGTATTTATCCCGCATTTTCAGACACTCGTCCTTGACGATGGCTTTTACCTTCATCTCATCCGCCAGAATGCCCTCGTATTCGGCAATCTTCAGCAGCAGAGCGCCCAACTCATCCTCGATCTTCTGGCGCTCCAGACCGGACAACTGGCCCAGGCGCATCTTGACGATGGCGTCCGCCTGAACGTCGTCAAAGGCGAACCGCTCCATCAGGTTTTCCTTGGCGGTGGTCTGATCCTTGGACTTGCGGATGATGCCGATGACCTCGTCGATAAAGTCGCTGGCGGTCTTTAACGCCTCAAAAATGTGGGCACGGTCCTTTGCCTTACGCAGGTCAAAGATGGTGCGGCGGGTGATGATCTCCATCTGGAACTTGATATACTGCTCCAGCATCTCCTTGAGGGTCAGCACCCGGGGCACGCCATCCACCAGCGCCAGCATAATGGCGCCAAAGGTGACCTGCATCTGGGTATAGGCATAAAGTTGGTTGAGCACCACCTGGGGGACGGCGTCCCGCTTAAGCTCGATGACCACCCGCATACCCTCCATAGAGGAGTGATCCACCACGTCGGCGATGCCCTCGACCCGCTTCTCGTCCGCCAGTTCGATGATGGACTTGACCAGGTTCTGCTTATTGACCATATAGGGGATCTCGGTGACGACGATGCGGTTGCGGTTGTGCTCCTCCTCGATCTCCGCCCGGGCAC
>CAYSRL010000049.1:0-8482 GCA_964433515.1 uncultured Ruminococcus sp. | reverse complement strand
CCCACACTCCACCGCAGTTTTGCCTGCGCTATCCGTCAGTTATGTGGGAGCCTATGGGTATATTATAATGGGTGGCGGGGGAAATGTCAACTCGGAAAAATGAACAAGAAAAATGAGGAATGAGGAATGAGAAAGGAGGAATGTGACAAGGCGGGATAAAAGCGGTAGCGGGCGGCAATCTGCCGCCCGCCAAAATAACTAAACCGCTTGTCTTAAATAAAAAGAAATGGTATAATCATCGTAACGAAGGGAAAGGGGCAAGCCAAATGAAAATTCATATTATTGGTTGTAGCGGTTCCGGTAAAACCTATTTGGCAAAAGCACTAAGCCAAAAATTTAATATTCCTCATTTCGATTTAGACGACATTCAATGGGATAATTGTGCAACGTGTTATGGTAGTAAAATGCCCATAGAAAAGCGTACGGAACTATTAAATGGTATTCTCAAAAACAACAACTGGGTAATCGAGGGTGTGTATTACGCATGGGTCGGTCAATGTTTTGAAGATGCCGATCTAATCTATGTGCTTGATATGCCTAAACGAATCTATACTTATCGAATAATTAAAAGAAGCATAAAAAGAAAACTTGGTCTTGAAAAAGGCAAGAAAGAAACATTGAGCTCCGTATATAACCTCTTAAAATGGACAGATACTTTTCAAAACGAGAATATGGCTGAAATCAAGAAAATGCTTACGGAATACACGCAAAAGACAATATGGTTAAAAAATCCCAAAGAAGTTTGCAAGGTTATTAACGAAAAAAGGAAAGTAGTATTTTGAGGTGTGTTGCATGAACACTTTGCCAAAACGAAAGCAAATTCGCATAGAGAATTACGATTATGCAACTCCCGGTGCGTATTTCATTACGATCTGCACTGCGAATAGGCAGAAAATTTTTTGGGCACACCGTAGGGGCGAACTGTGTTCGCCCGACAATGTATGGCTATCTGACATAGGTGTAGTTGTTGATAAAGAAATACAAAAGATAAGCACGGTATATGAAACAGTGGATGTCGATAAATACTGTATCATGCCCGACCATATCCATCTGTTACTTGTTATTAAAGCAGGCACAGACGGGCGAACACAGTTCGCCCCTACCATCTCAAGGGTAGTTAAGCAGTTTAAGGGGGCACTCACAAAACAAATCGGCAGACCCATCTGGCAGAAATCTTTTTACGAACACGGCATACGGAATCAGCAGGATTACGATGAAATCTGGGAATACATTGAAAATAACCCGCTGAAATATAGACAAGAACGGACACCGTAACGGTGTCCGTTCTTTCGTTGCGGGCGAACACAGTTCGCCCCTGCCGTGCTGAATTTAGAGTTACAAAACGATGGAGAAGGGGGAGGCCAGCAATCCGCTCTCGTTATACAGATTGTGGGTGGGGGCGTTACAGAACCCCATCTCGATGCGGGAGACACCGGCGGCGGTAATGAGCAGGGCGTTTTCCGCCACCTGGGCGGTATAGGGAAGGGGGGCGCCCTCGGCGTCGTACACCGTCAGGTCGGCGGGGTCGCCGTCAAAGTGCAGACCGTCGGCGTGGGTGAAGGTGATCCGGATGCCGTCGGCGGTTTTCTCGACGGTGTCGTAGACCGGGCCGCAATATTCCCGGTTAAGCCCAAAGGCGTTGGTCAACACGGCGGCGGTCAACTCCTCCGCCAACCGGTGCTTTTTGGTGGGGTGGATGTTGTCCGCCTCGCCGGTGTGCACCAGGGTGCAGAGATAGGCGCCGGGCACGTGTTTCGCCACCCATTCCTGCCCCTGCCGGATGTGGGGCCAGTCGTTTTCGGGGGTGTCCGCAAAGGGGGCGATCTGGACGATATAGAAGGGCAGGTTTTCGCCCCACAGATCCCGCCAGTTGTCGATCAAACGGCTCAGCAGGGTGTGGTAGTGCACCGCCTCTTCCTCCAGACGGTTGCTCTCCCCCTGATACCACAGCACGCCGGCGATACCATAGGGGACAAGGGGCAATAGTTTGGTCTGATAGCACCAAGAGTCTTGGTTGAATTTGTAATAATGCCAATCCCAGTGCTTATTCCCCAACATCTGCTGATAGTCGGGGGCGTTGACGGTCTCCGGGGCGGTCCAGGCATCCACCCGGGAAGCGCCCAGATTGGAAGAAACAATGCCGATGGGGACATGCAACTCCTCCTGCAGCATCCGACCCACATCGTAGCCGATGGCGGTGAACCTCTGCAGGTTTTCGGCGGTGGCCACCTGCCAAGGGGTGTACTCGTACCGTTGGTTGCGGTTTTCGTCCGAGCTGTGACCCTCGGTGAATACCCGCACCCGGTGGTTTTCTATACGGGGGATGTCTATCGACTCCTCCATCCGGAACTGCATATTGGACTGACCGCCCGCCAGATACACGTCCCCCACCAGAATGTCGGTGAGGGTGGCGGTCTCGCCGTTCAGGGTGACGGTCATCGTATAGGGGCCGCCCGCCTCCATGGCCGGCAGATGAACCAGAAAGCCGTCTTCGGTCTCGAAGTCTACGGCGTTTTCGCCCAGTTGGACACGCCCCTTACCGGAGCCGGTGCCGAACACGGCGATCGGCTTTCCACGCTGCAACACCATATGGTCGGTGAATATATCTGCCAGTTTCATCAGAATTCTCCTTTTCTCTTTTGCGCCAGCATCCAGTCGATGAGATCCTTGTCGGTATAGGCGATGTCCCAGGCGTTGTGCCCCACGCCGTAGCAGATGGTCAGTTTCACATCTGCACCGGCCCGGGTCAGTTCCCGCAGCATGGTGACGCTCTCCTCAAAGGGGACGATGGGGTCATCGTCGCCGTGGTAGATGCGGATGGGAAGAGCAGCCACCCGTTTGGCATTCCACACGATGCCGGTGCCGCACACCGGGACGATACAGGAGAACCGCTCCGGGTCCGCCATCGCCAGCATCCAGGTGCCGGTGCCGCCCATACTGAAGCCGGTGAGGATCACCCGATCCCGGTCCACCGGATAGGTGTCGCAGATATAGTCGATGAAATGGAACAGACTCTCGGTATAGCACCCCCAATAGTCCCAGCCGGGGCACTGGGGTGCCACAAACAGGAAGGGATATTCCGCACCCTCTTCCCGGACATACCGCATGTAGCCGTGGCGGCTGGCCACATCCAGGTCGTCGCCCCGCTCGCCGGCTCCGTGAAGGAAAAAGACCAGGGGATAGGTCTTGGTTTCGTCATAGTCCTTCGGCAGATTCACCACGTAGTTGAAGTTATGCCATTGGTCGCTGTTCCACGTATGCTTAGTATACATTATATAAGTCACTCCTAGCGATTTGAAAATCCGCTTCAAAGTGTAGCACAATGCGACAGAAAAGTAAATCGGTTTCGGGTATATTTGTAAGGGACAGCAAAAATAATTTTGTCAGAATTTGGCAGATTGCACAAAAATTAAACTGGAAAGATATCTCATTTGACGATTTTACTAAAAATCATTGACTTTTTGCGCAAAATGAGGTTTAATAGAAGTGCAAGGAACTGAAAACGTTTTCAGTTTTCGTTTTCAGTGGCGATCTCAGACCTGCGGAAGCGATCGTTTCCGCCGGAGGAACTCCTATGACCATTAAAGATGTGGCGCAGTATTGCGGCGTTTCCATCACCACCGTATCCCGGGTGCTGAACAACCACCCGGATGTGAGGGAAAACGTCCGGGCCAAGGTGCTGGCCGCCATTCAGGAACTGCATTACGTCCCCAACAACAGCGCCCGGGATCTGGGAAAATCCCAGACCGATACCATTGGCGTAGTGCTTCGGGGCGCCGCCAACCCCTTTCTCATCTCGGTGCTCCGGTCGGTGGAAAAGGCGGCGGCATCCGCCGGGTATACGCTGGCGCTCCAACAGATCAACACCTGCGATGACGAATTGGCCGCCGGCGCCAGCCTGGTCCGCTCCAAACGGCTGCGGGGACTGATCCTGCTGGGGGGAGAATTTGATTATACCCCCGAGCGGATAGCCGATCTGACGGTGCCCTTTGTGTGCTGCACCTTCACCGGCCGTTTCGGAAGCCTGAAAAAAGACAGTTATTCCTCGGTATCCATCGACGACTATGCCGAAGCCTATCGGGCGGTCAAAATGCTTTTGGACCACGGTCATCGCCGGGTGGCGGTGCTGTTGGAGTCCACCCACGACCGCTCCATCAGCGAGTTGCGGTATCGGGGATATAGCGATGCCCTGCGGGAGGCGGGCATACAGCCGGACCCGGATCTGGTTGCCGAGAGCGGCAGTTTTGAGATGCTGGACGTGTATAAGGCCACCAAACGGCTGATCGCCCGGAACCGGGATTTCACCGCCCTGTTCACCATATCCGACCTGATGGCGATGGCCGCCATCAAGGCGCTCCACAGCGCCGGACTGCGGGTTCCGGAGGATTGCTCGGTCATATCCATTGACGGTATCGAGATGACCCGCTATACCGTTCCCACCCTGACCAGTCTGGTTCAGCCCGGCGATGAGATGGGCACCCAGGCGGTCCGCATCCTCACGGAGGTGCTGGAAGGAAAGGGGACCCACCGGCATCTGCGTCTGTCCACCACCCTGCGTGAGGGGGAGACGGTGATGACCGTTTCGAAGTGATTTTTACGCCGTCAGGCGTGGAAATAAATTTTATCGCACTCTGTGCGAAAATCGAAGGAGGACACAACCATGAAAAAAGCACTTTCCCTGTTAGTAGTTGCCCTGATGTGCATCGGTATGCTGGCCGGCTGTGGCGGCGGCGAGACCGGTGGCGAGACCGAGAAGGGTTCGGTCTATTGGCTGAACTTCAAGCCGGAATCCGATGAGGTTCTGCAGGAAGTTGCCGCTATGTACAAAGAGGAGACCGGTGTTGAGGTGAAGGTGGTTACCGCCGCCTCCGGTTCCTACGAGTCCACTCTGCTGGCTGAGATGGATAAGAGCAATCCCCCTACGCTGTTTGTTATCGGCAACCAGAACGCCGTGAATCAGTGGAAGGACTATGCTCTGGATCTGACCGGTTCTGCCATTGCCAACGAGCTGAACACCGACGCCTACAATCTGTATGACGAGAGCGGCAAACTGGTGTCCATCGGTTATTGCTATGAGTGCTATGGCATCATCGTCAACCCCGACCTGATCGAGGCTGCCGGCCACACCATGGACGAGATCAAGAACTTTGCCGGTCTGAAGGCCGTTGCCGAGGATATCCACGCCCGGGCTGAGGAGTTGGGCTTTGACGCCTTCTCCGCTTCCGATATGGACGATTCTTCTTCCTGGCGTTTCACCGGCCATATGGCCAACCTGGAGTACTACTATGAGTCCCGTGACGCCGGCGGCTGGACAGAGTGCCCCGAGTCCATCCAGGGCACCTACATGGAGAACTTCAAGAACCTGTATGACCTGTGCATCAACAACAGCCTGACCGATCCCAAGGAGTTGGCCACCGGCGGTCACGATGCCCAGGCCCAGTTCACCTCCAAGAAGGCTGCTTTCTACGTCAACGGCTCCTGGGAGTATTCCGCCGTTGCCGAGTCTATCCCGAACGCCACTATGATCCCCTATTACTGCGGTGTTGAGGGTGAGGAGAATGCCGGTCTGAACTGCGGTACCGAGAACTGCTGGGCCATCAACGCCAAGGCCTCTGAGGCCGACCAGAAGGCCACTATGGACTTTATGGTCTGGTGTGTCACCGACCCCGAGGCTTCCCGCAAACTGGTTGACACCTTCGGTGTTATGCCCTATAAGTCTGCGGCTGAGTCCACCAACGGCTTCCTGGCCGCCGCCAACCAGTACAGCAGCAACGGTTGCTACGTGATGGATTGGGCCACCAACTATCAGCCCAACGTCAACGACTATCGTGCCGCTCTGGTTTCTGCTCTGAACGCCTATAACGCTGACCAGTCCGATGAGAACTGGCAGAAGGTCGTCACCGCTTTCGTGGAGGGCTGGGCCACCCAGTACAAGGCTGCTAATGCCGAATAATCGGTAATCCCCTTAACGGCGATTACAGTAAGAGCGATCAACGAACACAACCTAGCGTAAACGGAGGCGAGGCGGGCGAACATTCGCCTTCCTCGCCTCCTCACGTTTCCTCTCTTCGATACGATTCAACAAAAAAGGAGCTGTTCTCTTGAAACGACATAACAAAAACGCCCTGCAAAAGCCGATGGGGCGCTGGGGCTGGTTCTTTCTGGGACCGGTGCTGGCCGCCTTTTGCATCGGGTTTGTGTGGCCGTTTATACAGGGAATCTACCTGTCTATGTGTAAATTCCGCCTGATTCAGGATGCGGAATTCATTGGATTTAAAAACTATATGACCGCATTCCAGGATGCCTCTTTTATGCGGTCTTTCTGGTATACGGCGCTGTTTGCCATCGTCAGTCTGGTGATCATCAATGTGCTGGCCTTTATGGTGGCCTATGCCCTCACCCAGGGCATCAAAGGCTCTAATATTTTCCGTACGGTGTTCTTTATGCCCAACCTGATCGGCGGTATCGTTTTGGGATACATCTGGTCGATGATCTTTGACGGTGTTCTGAGCAAATACGGCACCTCTATCCTGCAGAACTCCACCTGGGGTTTCTGGGGTCTGATCATTCTGCTGTGCTGGCAACAGGTGGGCTATATGATGATCATCTACATCGCCGGTCTGCAGGCGGTGCCGGAGGATATGCTGGAGGCCGCCAAGATCGACGGCGCCCGGGCCGATCAGACCCTGTTCCGGGTGATCATCCCCAACGTGATGCCCTCCATCACCATCTGCACCTTCCTGTCCCTGACCAACGGCTTTAAACTGTTTGACCAGAACCTGGCGCTGACCGGCGGTTTCCCCTATATCATCCAGCCGGACGGCTCCTCCATCAAGACCACCGAGATGCTGGCGCTGAACATTTACAACACCTTCTACGGTCAGAGCGCCGGCGCACCCGGCGTGGCCCAGGCCAAGGCGGTCATCTTCTTCCTGTTGGTGGCGGGTCTGGGTCTGGCCCAGTTGTCCTTTACCCGTAAAAAGGAGGTGCAGCAGTAATGAAAAAGAACGGCTTATCCAGTGCCAAATCCGGCAAAACGCTGCTCACCGTGGTGATGAGCCTCATCAGCATCGTGTATGTGCTGCCGGTGGCGGCGGTGGTGCTCAACTCCTTTAAACTGAACACCTTTGTTAAGACCGATACCTTTGCCCTGCCCAATGCCGAATCCTTTGCCGGCTGGGACAATTTCATCAAGGGTATGACCTTCGGCAACTATCCTTTCGTCAACAGCGTGCTGTACAGCGTCGTCATCACGGTGCTGTCCACCGGACTGATCCTGCTGTTCACCTCGATGGCGGCCTGGTACATCACCCGCCGGGATTCCTGGTTCTGCAAACTGGTGTATTACCTGTGTGTATTCTCCATGGTGGTGCCGTTCCAGATGGTGATGTTCCCCCTGTCCAAAACGGCGGACAAACTGGGGCTGAACACCCCCTGGACCATCCCGATCGTCTATCTGGGCTTTGGCGCCGGCCTGGCTATCTTTATGTTCGCCGGTTTTGTTAAGACCATTCCGCTGGAGATCGAGGAGGCCGCCTCCATTGACGGTTGCGGCCCGGTGCGCACCTTTTTCAAGGTGGTTATGCCGATGATGAGCCCCACCATGATCTCGGTGGGTATTCTGGAACTGATGTGGGTGTGGAACGACTATCTGCTCCCGTATCTGGTGCTGGACATCAACGAATACCGCACCATCCCCATTCACATTCAATACCTCAAGGGCAGTTACGGAACGGTTGACCTGGGCGCCACCATGGCGCTGATCCTGTTGAGCATCATCCCGGTCATCATTTTCTACCTGTCCTGTCAGAAGTATATCATCAAGGGTGTGGCCGCCGGTGCGGTGAAAGGATAACGTCTATGAAACGAAGCAGTGGCATTCTGATGCCGATCTATTCTCTGCCGTCGCCTTATGGCATCGGCACTCTGGGCGAGGCCGCCCGGGATTTTGTGGATTTTCTCAGCCAGGCGGGACAGCGCTGGTGGCAGATGCTGCCGGTGGGCCCCACCAGTTATGGCGATTCCCCCTATCAGAGCCCCTCTACCTATGCGGGCAACCCCTATTTCATCGATCTGGATCTGCTGGTGGAGGACGACCTGCTGACCCAAAAGGAGATCGATGCCCTGGAGTGGGGGGATGACCCGGAACGGGTGGACTATGGCCGGTTGTATGAAAACCGGTATATCCTGCTCCAAAAGGCCACCGACCGGGGCTATGAGCGGGATCAAAAAGAAGTTGCCGCTTTTGTGAAGCACAACGAGGGGTGGCTGCCGGATTATGCCCTGTTTATGGCGCTGAAACGGCGCTTCGGAATGGCTTGCTGGTTGGAATGGCCGGAGGATATCCGTCTGCGAAAGCCGAAAACCCTGGATAAATACCGCAAAGAACTGGAGCCGGACGTGCAACTCTTCACCTATATCCAGTATCTGTTCTTCAAGCAGTGGGCCGATCTGCGGGAGTATGCCCACGAAAAAGGCGTGG